>CAZVCQ010000199.1:0-5995 GCA_964626085.1 uncultured bacterium | reverse complement strand
TCTATCTTCGCGCACTCTTCCTTGCGGGCAATCAGCTTCTCGGTCGCCCGGCGCATGATTTCGCCACGCGCCGGGGCAGGGGTGGCCTTCCACTTCGGGTAGGCAGCCTTGGCCGCGGCCACGGCGTCGGCCACGTCCGGTGCATCAGACGAAGGGAACACGCCGACCAGGTCGTCGGTGTCCGCCGGGTTCCGGTTCTCGTAGGTCTTGCCTGACTTGGCAGGCACGAACTTGCCGTTGATGAAGTTCTTGTACTCAGCCATTAGTTCTCCTTTGCGAAGGGGAAAGGAGAAAGTAGAAATGGCGAAGTCCCGACTTGGGACTTTCCACTTTCCACTTTGCCTCCGCCTTCAGTCTGTTGCCAATTGGACGGCCTCTTCCGCAGTCGCAGCCCGGACAATGCCCTTGATTTCCCACGTCTTCAGACCAACAACCTTCTTCCCCATCTTCAGGGCGAATCCTATTTCGGATAGTGTACCATACGAACCGCCGACCGCAATCAGGACATCCGACGTCCGGATGATGGCCAGGTTGCGCGCCTCGCCGATGCCGGTCGCGATAGCGATCTCCACGAACTCGTTGGCCCCGCTGCGATCCGGACCGGGCAGAACACCGATGGTCATACCGCGTGCTGCCCTGGCGCCCCGGCATGCGGCTTCCATCACGCCGCCCATTCCACCGCAGACCAGCACTGCACCGGCCTCGGCGATGCCTCGGCCGACTTCCTCAGCCTGTTGTGCGAACGCCGCATCGCACTCGCCCGCACCGATGACGCCGATGTACAGCCCGGCCGGAGGGCTGTGAACCTCAGCCTTCATACGGTACGGGCCGGGAAGTACCAATGACCGGTATCTAGACCGCAATTCGGGCTTCGGGTTTCAATCGTCATTCGAGCTTCGTCATTCGGACTTGGAGCCTGAGTGGTCATTGGTGCTTGGGAATTGGGATTTCAATATCCTCCTGGCGCTAGCTCTCAAAGAGAGGAACCGTCTTGAATTGAGCCACGTCAACCAGGCCCTTGTCCGTCAGCTTCAGTTCGGGAATCACCGGCAAGGCCAGGAACGAGAGTGTAACGAACGGGTTGCCCAGACGCGAACCCCAGACGTGCGCCTTGTCGAGTAGCTTCGTCAGATTCTCCGCCACTTCCTCGGCCGGCCGGTCCGACATCAGCCCGGCGATTGGCAACGCCAGGGCCGCGGCGACCTTGCCGCCGGCAACCGCCACGAACCCGCCACCCATCCGCTTGAGCTCTTTTGCCGCCTTGAACATGTCGGCGTCGTTCGTGCCGACGATGATGATATTGTGCGAGTCGTGCGCGACCGTGGTGCCGAGGGCGCCTTTCTTCAGGCTGAACCCCGAGACCAGGCCGAGCCCGATACGGCCGCTCGCCTTGTGCCGCTCGATGACGGCCAGTTTCAGCAGGTCGCGTTCCGGGTCGGCTACGACCATTCCCTTCAGAACCGTCGGGGCGAGGACGTGTTTCTCGGTGATGATCTGGTCGGGAACGATGCGGATGACGCGAGCAAGCTCGCCTTGCGCCTTGATGGCAAAGCTCTTCGCGGTGAGGCTCCCGATGTTCACGGTTCCGGTCACCCGCTTGTCCTTGAAGTCAGGCAGCTTAACCAACAACTTCCGGTCCTGCGCGACCGGCCTGCCGTTCTTGAACACCATCCGGACATTGAAGCGCGCCAGGTCCCCGACCACGGCCAGGTCGGCAACGTAGCCGGGCGCGACCGCGCCCTTGTCCTTGAACCCGAAGCACTCAGCCGGGTTCAACGTGACCATCTGGACCGCTGCCGCGGGACTCATGCCCTGCGATACTGCCTTGCGCAACGTGGCATCCAGGTACCCGTGATGCAGGAGTTCCTCCGGGTGCTTGTCGTCGGTAACAAAGCAGCAGCGGCGCATGTTGAAGTCGTTGACAATCGGCAGCAGCCCGGTCATGTTCTTTGCGGCCGAGCCTTCGCGCACCATCACCCTCATGCCCGCGCCCAGCTTCTCGAGCGCCTCATGCGGTCCGATGCATTCGTGGTCGCTGCCGACGCCGGCCGCAATGTATGCCTGCAGGAGCTGGCCAACCACGCCCGGCGCGTGCCCGTCAATCGGTTTGCCGGCATCCTTCGCCGCCTGCAGCTTGGCCAGCACGTCCTTGTCCCCGAAAGCCACTCCCGGGTAGTTCATCATCTCGGCCAGGCCGATGACCCTGGGCAGCTTGAGCAGGCCGGCCGTGTCCTTTGCCGAGATGGCTGCCCCGGAGGTCTCCATGTTCGTGGAAGGCACGCATGAAGGCGCCATCAGCAGCACCTCCAGCGGAAGCCCTTCGCTTGCCTTCAGCATGTACCTCACGCCGGCCACCCCGAGCACGTTGGCGATTTCGTGCGGGTCGGCGACGACCGTGGTCGTTCCGTGAATCAGGGCCAGCCGCGCGAATTCGTGCATCGGCAACAGTGAACTCTCGATGTGGATGTGGCCGTCAATGAACCCGGGAAGGACGTACTGACCGGCGAGGTCGTAACACTCGAGCGCCTTCGTGTACTCGGATCCGACGCCGGCGATTCTGCCGTCCTTGATGGCGACGTTGACGCGGCCCACCTGGCCGGTGAAGACGTTGACGACCTGGCCGTTCGCAAGGACCAGGTCCGCCGGCTCTTCGCCACGCGCCACGGCCAGAAGCGCGGGCAACCTGAAGGGGAAAGGAGAAAGTGCAAATGGCGAAGTCCCGACTTGGGGTTTTCCACTTTCCACTTTGCCCTTACGGCTCTTGCTGCGGTTTTCAGTCTTCATGATTCATCCTTCCGCCTTGGCTCCACCGTGAAGGAAAAGGGAGAAAGCGGAACCGGCGAAGTCCCTACTTGGGATTTTCCACTTTCCACTTCCCACTTCGCCTTCACCATTCTCAATTCACTTTTGACCATTCTCCTCGATATATCCAACGTACGGCAGGTTGCGGAACCGCTCGGCAAAGTCCACTCCATACCCGACCACGAACTTGTTCGGTATCTTGAAACCGACGTAGTCGGCCTTGATGTCGGTGCGGCGACGGTCAGGCTTGTCCATCAGGGCCACAACTTTCAGGCTCCGCGGCTTCCTCAGTTTCAAGTTGTCAACGATGTACTTGAGAGTCAGGCCGGAGTCCATGATGTCCTCGACTACGAGAACGTCGCGGTTCTCAAGCGGACACTTGAGGTCCAGCACCAACCTGACTACGCCCGAACTGTCACACCCCGCTCCATAGCTGGACACCATCACGAAATCAACGGCGACAGGAACCGTCATCAAGCGGACAAGGTCCGCCAGAAAGACCCAGGCTCCTTTGAGGACGCCGATGGCAATGACGTCCCGGCCCGCATAGTCGACCGAGAGCTGTTCGGCCAGCTCGCGCACACGCTTGGTGATTTGTTCCTGGGTAAGTAGTACGGCCGGAAGGCCCGGATTCCTATCCACAGATTCCGCAGATGACACAGATACCCTCCCGGATTCGCTCGGCGTACTCTGTTTAATCTGTGGATCTCCTTTCGGAGAAGTCGGGGCGACTGGATTTGAACCAGCGACCTCTTGGTCCCGAACCAAGCGCGCTAACCAGCTGCGCTACGCCCCGAAACGACCGGTTCAAGCGACGGGAAGTGCACTGGACGCTAGAACGAGTCATACTATAGGTCAAAACGCGCTGCAGTCAACATGTTCCAGTCCCCTGGAAACCGACACTGGCGCCACGAAGGCACGAAAGACCCGAAACGGACCGGTACGGAAAGAACGGGCTTCGTTTCATCCGACTTCGTGGCTTTCCATCTCGCGATTCGGAAGTCCCTAGTCCCTGGTCCCTGGTCCCGCGCCACCGCGGACGAACGGCACGAATGCGACGCTCATCAGGTGCCGCTGGACCAGCTTCTTGCCGTGCTTGGTCCCCAGGACCAGAATCTGCGAGCCTGCCGCTCCCACGGGCACAACCATCTTGCCACCATTGGCCATCTGCTCGACCAGCGGGTAGGGCATGGTATCGGCAGCGGCGGTCACAATGACCCGATCATAGGGAGCAAACTCCGGCCAGCCATCGTGACCGTCCCCGATGCGGAAACGGACATTGCGGATGTCCAGCCGCAACAACGCGAGCCGGGCCTGGACCGAGAGAGACTTGATTATCTCCACGGTGTAAACCACCTTGGCGAGGTTGGCCAGAATTGCCGTCTGGTATCCTGAGCCGGTGCCGATCTCCAGTACCTTGCTCTCCGGCGTCAACTCCAGCGCCTCGGTCATCGCGGCGACGATGTACGGTTGGGAAACCGTCTGGCCATCGGCCAGGGGAAGTGGATGATCCTCGTGCGCGTGGTGCCACTGGCCTTCCGGCACGAAGCTGTGACGGGGTATCGTGACAATCGCCGCCAGCACCCGCGGGTCGCTGACGCCCCGCGCCGCAATCTGCTCCTGAACCATCCGCTTCCGGGCCTGAACGTAGTTGTCCATCGCCCCCAGTATAGAAACTCCGGAAGGTTGGTCAAATCATCCCTACGGATACCTCTGACTTCTGCATTCTGCTTCCTGACCTCAGTCCTCGGTGGGCTTTGACGAACGGCTCTGGTAGATTGCGCGAGATGTCCGACAGCATCAATTGGGCGCGTGAACTCCCTGCCGCCGTCACTGTCTGTGACCGCCAGGGAATCATCCTCGAGATAAACGACAAGGCCAAGAGCACCTTCTCCGGTGGCCTTGTCGGCAGGAACGTGCTGGACTGCCATCCGGAACCGGCCCGCACCAAGCTGGCCGAACTGCTCGCGAACGGCAAGAGCAATGTCTACACGATTGAGAAGAACGGCAGGAGGAAGCTCATCTTCCAGTCGCCGTGGTACCAGGACGGTCAGTTCGCCGGATTGCTGGAAATCTCGCTCGAGTTCCCCGCCTCCCTTCCTCACTTCCGGCGCGACTGAACCGAAGTCGAATCTTGGGGCTCGTTTGCTGGATTCAGCTAGGTAACGGCATCCAGCGTCGCGTCCGGCGTCGCCGCGATGTCGCTCGCAGCGAGGTAGATGCCTCCACAGATGATGACGCCGCCGACTGCCTCAAAGAGCGTGGGCGGCTGGCGCAGAAGCAGCCAGGCAAGCAGGGTCGTGCCCACCGGCTCCCCGAGCACGGCCATGGCAACGGTCGGCGCGGGGACATACCGGAGCGCCCAGTTGAAACTGGTGTGTCCGAGGAGTTGGGGCCCCAGCGCGAGCAGACTGATGAACAGGTAGGCCTGCCATCTGTGACCGAGGAACGACTCACCGCTCGCGAACATCATGACCAACAGCAGCAGCGCGGCGACCCCGTAGACAGTGTATATGTAGGAGAGGAGCGATAGCCTTGGCCGAACCCGGCGCCCGGCCATCAGGTAGCCGGCCGCGCAGGCGGCACCGCCCAGGGCCAGCAGGTTGCCTGAGGTCACGGCACTTGACCCTAGCTGCGGTCCGGCGATTGCCATCGCGCCGGCTATCCCCAGTGCGACGGCCAGAGCAATCCGCCACGACACCCGCTCACGCAGTATCAGCGGCGATAGCGCGGCGGCGAATATCGGGTTCATGGCTACGAGGACTACCGAACTCGCGACCGAGGTACGCTTGAGCGACTCTATCCAGAGCGCGAAGTGGGCGGCGAGCAGGACACCGGAGACCAGCACGGGCAAGAAGGGTATTCCCTTGAGCTCGGCCCGGCGAACCGGGAACCGCGCCCAGTAGATCGGCGTCAGGACCAGTGTCGCAACGGCGAGGCGACCGGCGGCAATCACAATACTGGGTGCAGGCGTAACCCGGATGATGATGGAGGCGAACGATACCACGACAACGCCCGCTCCGAGGGCTGCAAACACCCGCAACCGCGACACACTCACTGCTTAACTCTTGCCGCAAAACCACTGCTGTCAAGCAAGACCGCTTGTCAAAGTGGAAAGTGGAAAGGTGAAATGGCAAAGTGGGGCTGTTGAGAAACCCGGCTTCGAGCGCCATCAGACAGCGACAGTAGAAGT
>CAZVCQ010000198.1:0-6005 GCA_964626085.1 uncultured bacterium | reverse complement strand
CCTGTTCGTCGAGCCGGCCAAGATCTCCGGTTTGTGCGGCAAGCTGCTCTGCTGTCTTGCCTTCGAGGACCAGAGTTACCAGCAGTGGCTGAAGGACATGCCATCCGACGGGATTACGGTGGACACCGAGCGGGGCCCAGCCGTCGTGACCAGCCACGATGCGGTCAGGCGGCGCGTGACCGTGCGCTACGAGGATGGGACCGAGCAGTCGATCGCGCTGGAGGAACTGGTGCCGGTACGAGATTCGGGGCACTCAAGATGAAGCCAACCGGTCGAAGACCGGCCTGGCTTGCGAAGGTCGCCGCGCGCGAACGGGTGCGCCCGGAGTTGCTGGAGAAACACTTCTCCGAGGGGAAGGTCGCAGTCCTCTGTTCGAGGCATCGGCACATCACGCCACTCGCGGTTGGCAAGGGTATGACCGTCAAGGTTAATGCCAATATCGGCACGTCTCCGGACGCGAGCGACTTGGCGAACGAGTTGGCCAAGCTGAAGGCCGCGGTTGCGGCCGGCGCGGATACGGTAATGGACCTGTCGGTGGGCGGGGACGTCGATGAGGTGCGCGCGGCCGTAATTGCCGAGTCACCGATTGCGGTAGGTACGGTGCCCGTCTATCAGACCGCCCTGGATGCCCGCCGCAAAGGGAAGTCCTTCATCGAGGCCAGCGCTCGTGAGATACTCGCGGGCGTCGAGAAGCACCTGCGCGACGGGGTAGATTTCATCACAGTCCACTGTGGCATTACCCGGAGGAACGTCGAAGTACTGACCGAGGCCCGCCGGGTGTGCGGAGTCGTCAGCCGCGGAGGCTCGATGACCATTGAGTGGATGCGGCGCAACCGCAAAGAGAACCCGCTCTACGAACACTATGACGAACTGCTGGCCATGGCCCGCCACCATGGTGCCGCGCTCTCCATCGGCGACGGGCTGCGTCCCGGTGCCCTGGCTGACGCAACTGACGCCGCCCAGGTGGCAGAACTCCTGACTATCGGCGAGTTGGTGGCGCGCGCCCGGGCAGCCGGCGTGCAGGCGATGGTCGAGGGGCCCGGTCACGTTCCGCTCGACCAGATTGAGGCCAACGTGAAACTGGAGAAGACCCTGTGCGACGACGCGCCTTTCTATCTGCTCGGGCCGCTGGTGACCGACGTCGGCTGCGGCTACGACCACATCACCGGCGCCATCGGCGGAGCTTTGGCGGCCTGGTACGGCGCCGACTTCTTGTGCTACGTGACGCCCTCCGAGCATCTCGGACTGCCGACAGTCGAGGACGTCCGGCAGGGGGTGATCGCGTCGAGGATCGCGGCTCACGCCGCGGACGTGGCGCGCCATCACCCCGGCGCTGCCGCCTGGGACCTCAAGGTCTCCCGGGCAAGGGCGGCGCTGGACTGGAAGGCGATGATTGCCGGCTGCGTTGACCCGCAGCGGGCCCAGGCAGTGTTCTCGGCAGCGCGTTCTCGCACCCAGGGCGCGTGTACAATGTGCGGCGAGTTCTGCGCAATCCGGCGGATGGCGCCTGCCGGCCGACGCCGGAAGCAGACCCGTCGGAAGGACCGTGCGAGCAAAGGCAAGAAACTGGACGGAAGAAACAGGAGGTCTTGATTCATGGTTAAGCCGAAGTACAAGCTCTATACGCCCGGACCGGTCGACGTTCCGCTCGAGTTCCTGAAGGAACAGTCGAGCGGCCTCGTCTATCACCGTGAGGCTTCGTTCGCGACGATCTTCGAGTCGGTCCGCAAAGGACTACAGAAGATGATGCTCACCGGCGGTGAGGTTCATTTGCTGACCGCGTCCGGCACCGGAGCGATGGAAGCCGCAGCATCGAACCTGATCAGCCCCGGCGAAAAGGTGCTGGTGGCAACCGCGGGACGGTTCGGCGAGCGGTGGCGTGAGATAAACCTGCGGTTCGGGGCCTTTGTGGACGAGCTGAGTCGGCCCTACGGGGAGTCAATCCCTCCCGAGGAATTGGAGCGGCGGTTGCTGGCCAACGACTCGGCCCGCTGCGTCTTTACAACCCTGACCGAGACTTCGACCGGCGCGCTGCACGACGTTCAGGCGTTCGGTGACGTCTGTCATCGGTTGAACCGGATCCTCGTCGTCGACGCGGTCGCCGGCCTGGGCGCCGACGAACTGCGGATGGACGACTGGAACGTCGACGTGGTGGTCGGTGGGTGCCAGAAGGGGCTGGCAGTTCCGCCCGGAGTTTCGTTTGTGGCGTTGAGCCAGCGCGCGGGCGAGCGAGTCGACCGGGCGAAGGCACCCCGTTACTACTTCGACCTGCGAATCACGCGGCGCTACGCCGCCAAGGGTCAGACTTCCTGGACCCCGGCCATCTCGATCATCTACGCCCTGGACCTGAGCCTCAAGCGACTGAACCGCACCGGCATGCGCGACTACTGGAAGGCGCACAAGGAGATCGGCGACATGCTGCGGGCGAAGGCCGCGGACCTGGATCTGGAGCTCTTTCCCAAGCACCCCTCCAATTCGCTGACTGTGATGAAGATGCCTCAGGGCGTGGACGGCGCGAAGGTCGTCGATATCTGCAAGAAGCGGGACAAGATCCTGCTGGCGAACGGCCAGGGCGACATGCGCGGCAAGATTGTAAGAATCGGACACATGGGGCCGGTGACCAAGGCGGAGATGGCACGGGTGTTCGGTTGCTTCCAGCGGGCGCTGAAGCAGGTTCGCGGCCGCGCCAAGAAGAGTTAGGTTCGCGGCCGGGCAACCGTTCGCCCGAAGCGCGCCGGCGGGTCGAGGCCGCGGTCGCGAGCATCGTGCTCAACCCGCAGGACGTCGCCGCCTGCGCGCCCCGCTGACCGCTGTCCGCCGACCGCTTGCGGCTGACGGCTGAGCTAGAAGCTCGGGTTCGGCTACTGCAGTCTGCAAACCGACGCGCAGCGTCGCCCTTCCCGTCAATCTGCAATCCGGCGCTGAGCCGCCCTGAGCGAAGCGAGAGGGTCTCTGCAATCTGAAATCTGGAATCTAGAATGGGATGACTCGCGGCCTTCGGCCGCGTCAATCTGCAATGCCTGCTGATGGGCCGGGAGTCCGGTGCTGCCAATCTACAATCTTCAATCTGCAATCTGAAATGCCTATCGGTGGGGGAGACGCCCGCGCGCGTCGGGAGTACTCGGCTGTGTTTCCGCGAGCCCCGTTGACAAAAAAGAGAGTCACGAGCAGTCCAGTGTCGCGGCAATGATTGACCGAGCCGACTTATGATACCGAACTGCCGTGCTCTCGCGTCCATTATCGGCAGTCCTTCTCGCATGTCAAATGGTGTAGGAAGAGGGCCAACGGACTACGGCCTGCGGCTCACGGCTAGGTCAGAGGTGCGGATTCGGATACTGCAACCTGCAAACTGACGCCGAGTCGTCCTGTCCGCCAATCTACAGTCGACAAGCTGCAATCTGAAATGCCTGCTGGTGGGGGAGACGCTGCGCGTCAGGAAGGCTCGTTTGTGTCCTCGGGCGTGCTGCGTTCCGGCGGGACCGGGCCGCGGGCCGGAATGCGGCGCCGGATTTCGGCGTCCATCACCTGCAGCCGTTCAAACGCCCCCTTGAGAATCTGTGCCCAGGGAGCGGCATGCGATTCCCCGACCCGGGCCACGCGCCTGCAGATGGCCTTGGCCGTATGCCGCCGATGGAACAGCAGCTCCTTGAGGTCGGTGCCTGCTATTGCCTGACGGAACTCCTCAGCCGCTTCCTCCTCGGTTACTTTTTCCGCTTCCTCCTCGGTCTCCTCGACGTCCTCCGTCGCGGCAGGGAACATGCGGTCAAATCCCTTCGCCTCGCGCTGTATATGCTCCCAGAACTGCTCGGGCGTCATCTCACTTTCATGCGCGTCCTGCGCGGCTGCCTTCGCCAGGTCGTCGATGACCTCAAGAAAGAACCTCCGGTCTGCCTCAAGCTGACTTTTCATTAGTCCTCCTGTAGCGGCTCGCGGATTGCGCTGATGGCAGGGCCCCGCGCGTCAGCTCGACGGAGACAAGTGTCGTGTCCCCGTTTCTCCCCGGGAGTAGCCGCGCCTATCCAATCCGGTCGCTGCCCCGGATACTCAGACCTGCTTGCCAGAACGGAGAATGATCTTTGCCTCGTCAATAGCTTTGTCGGCCGCTACAACCGTCTCAGTAATCAAGGTGATCCACTCATTGACTTCCTTTGAGTCGATCGGGCTGGGCTTCGTTCCGATGCGATCTGCGTCGTGGGCGATTCGATTCCGGCGGTCAGTCACGTTCTGAACGGCCTTCGATAGTGCCTGACCGTCCGCGTAGCGCAGCTTGAGCGCGTCCGGCAGCCTGTCGCGAACGCCACTCCAAAGGTTCTTGATGCCGATGTCCTTCATGAACCCGGCGATCTCGGTTGGCGCTTGGAAAGTGGCACCCGTGGCAATGTTCGCCAGAATGCGTTGCAGGACGAATCCAGAGCGCTGGTACTCCCGAATGTCGGCGAGCTCTCCGAAAGGCAGCTTCCGTTCCCAGACCGGAAGCGAATCGTGGGACGCAATTGCCGTGTCGACACGATGGTACGCGACATCCTTGAACTTGTCTCGAAAGTACCCGTCCATACACGAGACAATCGCCACGACAGCCTGCCTCAATAGGACGGAAAGCCCGTCTGCCGTGAACAAGCCCACATCGCCGCCCCTATCGCGGTTCACAATGACGTAGTATTTCCACTCTCTCCGGTGGGCAACATCGAGTTCTGTCCGCTCTGGCAACTGAAGGCAATCGCAGAGCTTCCTCTTGCGTTCGCTTCTGAGACCTCGTTCCCGCTCGGATAGGAATTCGCCATACAGATGCATCAGCTTCGTGACTTGTTCGCAGTTCGCCCGGAACTTGTCTAGTGCCGGAACGTGCTTGAGTCGACCCATTTCCCCTCCTTCTATACAGCAGACATGTTATCTGAACAGCAGTCCTGCCCAACTGTAAGCACCCTTGCTGACGAGGTGGAAGCGTTCGCGGGGAACGTTGAGCTTGCCGCGAATCTTGCGGGCTTTGGTGAGCTCGGACTTGGCGTGCTTCTTCGCGAGTTCGTCCCACGGCTTGGCGAAGGGAATGCCGTCTGGCACAGTCACCTTGTCGACCTTCTCTTTCAGCAGGCGGATAAACCCTTCTGGCCCGGCAAGCGAAGGGTTGACCATCTCGACCGCAGCCTGGATTCGGGCGTCTCGCCACAGGCGCTGCGCCCAGGCACTCAGTTCGGCCGGCCCGCCGTCCTTCTTGTGCTCCAGATACCACTCTGCCTTCTCCAGCAGCCACCAGTCAAAGGCGTCGGCCAGTTCCTGCAAGTATGCAACCTCGCCGCACTCCCAGCGATTCCTCACCTTCCATTGCTCGTCCCAGCGCCGCTTGTACACCGGACGCTCGATGCGCTGGATGTGCTCGTTGTCGCGGATGGCGGCGAGTCGCTCGCGCCAAAGGCGCTTGCGAGCCTCGGTCCAGCCTGACGGAATCAGTCTGACCGCAGCAGCGAGATCGCCGTTGGCTGCGAGCCACAGGCGGTATGGGCGGTCCTTCCTGTCCAGCGGCTCGGGTGCGGCCGGAGCCTGAACGGCCGGGTGGTCTTCGGGCAGCAGGCCATAGGCGGCGTAGACCAGCCAGTCCATCTCCTCCTGCTGGGCAATCATCTCGCTTCGCAGGCGCTCCCGCTCGGCCACGACGTGGTCAGAGGCCTGCTTCAGTTCCTCGGCCGAACCGAATGGCTTGCCGATGACCGGATGCGGCTTCTCGTAGCCGGGCAGGGACGAATTCCACTCATGGTACGCCTCGCCCGGCTTCTCGAACAGCTTCTTCATTGCGAGCGACGGCAGCTTCTGCCCGCGCTCCCAGCACGCCTGCGCCATCTCCGCCAGCCGCTTCGCCAGCGGATTCCACTCGCCCTTCAGTGCCTGCGTCACCTTGTCCGGGATCGGCAACTGCTCCACCTTGCCGCCCGCGAACTCGTAGTACGTGTCGGTCTCACCATCCTCAGACGCCCTCTTGCTGAAGCACTCGGCCTTTAGCCACTCCAGCGCAC
>CAZVCQ010000197.1:0-6006 GCA_964626085.1 uncultured bacterium | reverse complement strand
GACGAAGACTGGAAATATGGGAAGTGTCCCTGTGACTGCCATCGACATCGGAGTCGGCGATAACGTCGCTGAGTCTGAAGACGAGTTTGAAGCCGAGTTCGGCGACAGGTTCGCCGCTGAGTTTGTCGTCAGGTCTGTCGCTGACATGCCTAGCGTCATCGACTTGACCAAGACGGGCGCGGGGCTATTATCGATGCCGATGGAGACTGAGTCTCTCTCAACCTTGATGAGGACTCGAAGCGAGTCAGCGCTGCCTTTACGGCACCCAATTGACCATTATGAGTCCCCGGAACTCCCGCGCGTATCGCATCACGGCCCTCCGTGGGCGGTCAGACATGACACTACCGACGTTGTAGAGTAGGGGCCGCAATTGAACTGGGGACTTACCAGCACGATACTGAGCCTGCTAGTCCTGCTAGTGACCGCCATTGTTGAGCTGGCGTGGAGCAGACGCTACCGGGCCGCTAAGAACGCGGAAATCCATGCTCTTAGAGCTGAGATAGAAAGCCTGAAGGAAATGACGCCGATGAAGGTCCGGGAGTACTACCTCAGCACCAAAGAACTCCTGGAACAGTGCAATGCAGAACTCCAGAAGGAACTGGAAGTGGCACGGCGGGCCGAGTCCGAGCAGTCCGACCGCATAGTAGCGTTGAAGGCGCAGGGCTTCGCCCGCGAAGCTGAACTCGTTTGTGCCCGCGCCGAGGCCGACAGCCGGCGAAGTGAAGTGGAACGGTTGACTGCGGAAGTCGAAACTCTCGAACCGTATCGCTCGGACGTTTGGTGGATCGTGGACACCATCTCCCACTTGCCAGCAGCAGAGGCCATAGCATCAGCGGTCGCCCAGAAGCTTGGAGAGCCCGGACGACAGAGGATCTACGCCTTGTTTCTCGCCGACGCGGAGAAGTGGAAACAAGCCAAGCTAATGGCCATCGAAAGAGAGATAGAGAAACGGGAATCCAGAGAGCATTCTGGGAGAAATCAGGCACCCGATTCTGGGTAGCTTCGGACATCTTGGCATCTTCCGTCCGCTGATTTGACACGACCCGTGCTCCGAGTATCCTACTTCCGATGGATGTCGGATTCAGCCCGACCTTGACGTGGGTCGAAATATGGTGACTGACCCCATTTCTCCCCTCAGCGATATGACAAGTGTCGAGTTCTACTTGCGCGGCGGCCGCGAGCTACTGGGTGAACTGCGGTCTGACTCGGTGCTGCGGGGAGTGGTGGAACCGATCATCGATGATGCTACGAAGAGAAAGGGCATCAGCATTTGCTCGACCAAGGAGCTGCCGTATCTGTTCATGCTGCTCCACCGCGTACGATACTCCTGGTTCGTTCGAGACGGGAACCGGGCACTGCTGAAGCTCGAGCGTGCCTTCGATGCCCTGCACGAACAGGCCCAGGCGCGCCATGCCGATGAAATGGACCGCCGCCTGCAGGTTCTCACCCGCGAGCCCAAGGACAGAGAATTCAGACAGGTTGTGTCAGCACTGTCCGAAATCGTGGTGCTGGGCTGCTTGACACAGCATTGGAGCGGCGCTGTAGATCTATGGCCTGCATTGCCGGGCGAAGTTAATGCCGCAAGTTCGGACTGCCTCCTTCGCGACCGCCTGCCGAACGTCAACGTCGAAGTCGCGGCAGCTTGGACAGACCAGGACATGAAGGACCGGCCGCGCCAACCCATGGCTAGGCTCTACTCAAGAGTCAACCTACCTGCAAGGCGGCTTGTTGGCACTCTAAGGGAGAAGCGCCGCCAGATGCGGAAGTGCTATGCAAATGTGCTATTCTTGACTCTCTTCATGGCCTTTGACGAGCGAGACGACCCGCTCAACGTCAACGGTTGCCAGGCTCGGTTCGAGGCTGATTTGGGTTCAGAGATGGCCAAGGACACGTGGAAAGGCTTGAATCTACTCGTTGTCGAGACGGACAGCGCTTGGAGACTGGTGCGAGTCTACGACGTGCACAACACGGCCAGAGATGAAGCCGCCCGACTGCGTCTTATCGGCGACATCGAATGCGCTTTCCGCTCCCACTGGTACATCAGTGATGCGTACGAAGTGAGACCCATACATGTTCGGGGGAAATAGGGGGAATGGGAGGAATCAGACATACGCCATTTCGGAAAGCTACGGGTCATCTTGGCATCTTCCGCCCGCCGATTTGACACCACCGCCCGCGAGTACTAGAATGCAACCCGTGATCACGCTGCTCCGGCTGGAAGGATGCTGGCGCAGCAGTAGTCGTCCTTGGCCGAAAAGAAGTCATTAGCAAGGGAGGTTTCCTGTGACTAGAGTCATGACAATGGTCCTCTTCCTGACCGCGGCAGTGAGTGCGGATGTTGTAACAACTAGAACGGGCACGATCGAGGGAATCGTAACCATGCCGGACTCGGTAACGATCTCGGTGTCGCTTCCGTTGGGAGGAATGCGGGTATTGCGCGCCGCCGACGTCCAATCCGTTTCCTTCGATGGTGCCGCTCGCTACAGGATATTCGAAATTCGCCTGCGCGCCTTGGGAATCCTCGTGGACGAACGGTCGACCGGCGAAACCACTGGGCCCTCCGTTGGAGACGTTCCCGAGACACAGGGGCTGGGCAGTATGGAGTACCGGGTGCCCGCATCCAGGCAACTGGACCAGTTGACCCAAGTCGCCTCATTCCAGAGCCAGAAACGCGACCCCGCAATGGCAGGTCTGCTATCCACGTTCGTGCCGACACTTGGCCATGTCTACGCCGGAGAGGGTGGAACCGGGACGGCATTTCTACTAGGGGAGGTCGCCCTTACCGCTGCAGCGGTTCTCATGGGCAATGTCGCAGCCGCTGACACCTCAAAGAACACGATCCCTTTCACGGCAATTAGCGCAGTCTGCTGGGTAGGAGCCGTGGTCACCAAGGTATGCGAGTGCGGAGATGCGGTGAACGCGGCAAACAGGTACAACGAGAAACTCCGGGAGAGACTGGGTCTGCAAATCGGTCTGCAGCCGCTGCGCAGCGAGGCCGCATTCGGCGTGGCGTGCAGATTCTAGGGAATTCAGGTGCCTCGGAAGAGATAAGGGACAGGCACCATGTTCGGGAAGCTTCGGGGCATCCCGGCAGATTCCGCCCGCCAATTTGACATGCCTGCCCCGGGGAGGTAGTATTCGCCCTACGTAAGCCGAGGATCGCTCCAGACGTGACGGGAACAGGATGGGGCGGGGTCCTCAAGAAATGACAGGAGGTGCGCAGGATGATCGTCCGGTCAACAGAAGCCCTCGCCCTTGCGATGTTACTCGCGGGCTGCACTGCCACGGTGCAGTACGTCGTCCTGTCAGATGTGCCGCCCGAGCCGTCGATTACCGTCATCCCATCGTCCGGTGCCCGAGAAGATGCGGTGGCGGCCGACATGGTCACGGGATGGACGGTAGGAGCGGGAGTCAGGACGCTCGCCCGTCCGGTCATGCTCAAGACGCAGGCCGACTATTCCGGGTCGAGCGCGGCAGGCGGAGTGGCAGCCGTCGGAGGCCAACTCGGCGTGGCTCTCGGTAACTCAAACTCACAAGGCGGCATGACCACAAGTGTGGACGCGATGTCACTACTGGACAGCACTCAGGCCGACTACGTTATCTATGTTCGCGCCAAGGGCGCTGGACCCTATGCCACCCTAGTCAAGCGGGCATCCAAACAGGTGCTCTTCGCTGGCGTGTTGCAGCCATACACGGACGGAGACGGTGTGAACCGTAGCGCAGCCGACCAACTATGCGCGATGCTCAACGGCGCTGGCATCAAAGCCAGGGTTCCCGAGAGGAAAGAACCTCCAAGCAGGACAGGCTACAGAGGACAAGGTCGCTAGACGTCGCACCCGCAAGCACTGAGTCGCAGGCTGTGAGGGGCACGCCGCGATGCGATTCGAACCAACCTAGCCTTTACGGATATGTGGTTGATGCTCATGATCCCCCAATTCACCGGAGTGAGACCAGCGAGAAATGCAATGGCCTCTTACCAGGAGAGTCGATGAGTAATGATATCAAGGTGCTGACCATGGAAGACACCATGGACTGCCCGTTTTGTGCTATGTCTGTGGTCGAGAGTTGCGAGACGAGCTTCGCACACGGAACTGGGTCGAACCCGAAGGCAAGACGCGGCACGTATTGGATGTGTAGTAAATGCGGAGTGACGTTCCTGACGGACGACGTTCGGCTCACGGTCGACGGCAGGCAGTACTTGCTGCATCTTTCTCACGGAGTAGGCCCTGATGAACTTGCTGGCAAGCTCGTCACCGGCCCTTGGGGTGTAACCCTAGCACGAGGCGAACGACCGGGCGACCGAGTCATCCTGAAGGGCGACGACATGCCTCACGATACCGGGGTGGACCCACTCGAGCATGTCGAGGAGATAACGGCCGCCGTTCGCGCAAAGCGGCCGAGCTAGCCGCGGCCTCCGCCAACCGCGACACTCGATGTACGTAGGACGCCCTCCCGCAAGACACGTCCGGTCCGGCCGCTACCATGCCCACGATGGAATCCTCGGGATTTCGGGGACATCTTACTTATCTCATTTCCGTCAATGCCGAACGGACATCCACGTTCATCGTCAAGAACATATCCGGGCCGGGACGGAAGTCAAGCAGGCGCACGCGCCGCGTGCGAGTTGCGGGTTACGAGTTACGGGTTGCCGACGGCAGGCAATGACAAGACAGGCCCGAATGGGACAACACCAACGTCGGCGCACGAGGAGTCGAGAGGGCAAGAGGCGATGGCCGACAGACTACGGCTCACAGCTTGCGGCCCCTGACTACGCGCTGAAGCTCAGGAGACGCGTGTTTGTCGCGCTGCTGGCGCAGCGCGCCGGCGAACTGAACTCGACCCGCGTCTCGTCGGACGCAAGTGCGCGAGACTTCTCATTTTCCTCTGAAGAAGGCACGCCCTCTTTCGGATGAGCGCGATTTCCTGCGGGGGAGTCATTCCGGCGATTTCTCGACCCATCTCATCGCGAATCGTCCGCATCATCTCAACGGCATCGAAGGCCTTACTTCTCTTCAATCAATACCTCCAGCGGAGACCTGATCTCCAGTTCCGGATAACCGAGCTTGAGGTTAACGGCATTGTATGCTCGAATCCGGCTGAGCTTCACAATGTGCTTGAAGTTCCAGCTCACAAGCACATCCACGCGCTGCACGGTCGCCACCGCGATGTGGCGCGCATCCACGCGGTGGGCTTCGCTGACCGCGCCGTCTCGGATGTAGGCGCCCGCAAGCGCCAGGGCTTCATCATCCAACTGAACAATCTCGGCGTCGGCAAGACCCGGCAGTTCCATCAGCGCCCGTACTTCGGGGCGCGCGCTCAGCAGTTCAGCCTGAGTAACATCGGAGATCACTGCGCGGAAACGACCTGACGCGAAGTTCCGGCGGAGACCTTCGGAGTATCGGCGGAACTCCTCATCCAAGCAGCCGCCGATGACCGACGTGTCGACGTAGACTCGCGGAATCATCGGTAGACTATAGGATAGCCGCCGCAGAGTGTCAAGAGCGGCGACGAGAGTAGTCGAGGGATCGAGCGGCGACTAACGGCAGCCTGCGGCTCACGGCTTGCGGGCGCGCGGGCGGCGGGGCTTCGTCGCAGGCCGGTCGCGCGCAATGGGCGGTTCCTCCAGCACCTCCGCCGGCGTCTTTCTGCCGCGGTCGGTCCGGTCCGTGACGGCTGACGGCTTACCGCTCACGGCTTACCGCTCCAGGCCGTGCGTTGAAGCTCAAGTGACGTGTATTTGTCGCGATACTCACGCAGCGCGCCCGCCCACGTCTGGCGGAGGTACTTCTGCCTGGGATGCGTCCGGGTGGTGTTCAGGAACCTGGCGAAGTCCCTGACCTCGGTCTGCAGCTCTTCTGGAAGTTCCTTCGTTGCCTCGACTATCTCATCAAGTGTTTTCACTTTGCACCTCGCGCTTTCTCAGTCAATATAGTCTCAGCCAGGCGCTGCGTCAACCCTAAACCCGACATTGAGTCACAGGATCGACTGGATTTCGCGCCCGACGGC
>CAZVCQ010000196.1:0-6010 GCA_964626085.1 uncultured bacterium | reverse complement strand
AGAGTGGCCTCTTCTTTCCACCGTAAATCAAGTCCCAATGTCGGGACTAGGGCACCCGCGCCCGCTTGACTATCCGCTCGTTTCCGGCTATAACATCCGCGTGTTGGACCGGGTCTTCGTTCCCTCCATTGGGCATTCGGCATTCGCCAATCGCCATTCGGAGATGTAGGCGTGTCTGGCAAGCTTCCGACCATCATCGACAACCAGGGCGAAATCACCCTGCGTGACGCGATTGAACAGATTGCCCAGACCACCAAAGACATGGACGTGGCGACCGGGTTCTTCGAATTGGGCTCGCTGCTGTCGCTCGATGGCTATTGGCAGAAGATCGGCAGGATTCGAATCCTCCTGGGTGACGCTGCCAGCAGGACGACGCGCAAGGAGCTTATTGATGCCTTCCGTCGAGGAAACGACAACTCGCTTGAGGCGTCGAAGGCTTCGGACGACTCACTGACCGGCATCGAAGCGATTCGTGCCGCGCTTGCCTCCAAGCAGATTGAGGTTGGTGTGTACACCCGCTCGAAGTTTCACGCCAAATGCTACATCTTCGGTACGGAGCCGCCCAACCCCGTGGACTTCGCCATCATCGGCTCCAGCAACTTCACCCGACCCGGTCTCAACACCAATGTGGAACTCAACCTTCTGACTACTGACCAGGTTCACATCAAGGAGCTCGCCAACTGGTTTGCTGCGATGTGGAAGAACGCAGACGGTGAGCTACTCAATGACGAAGCGGTCCGGCTCATCGAGCGCCACACCCGTGAGTTCTCGCCGTTTGAGGTCTACGCCAAGGCGCTGTACGAGTTCCTTTCCGGTCGCGAAGCGCCGGTCACCGATTGGGAGCAGCGCGAGAGCCGGGTCTGGCCGAAGCTCTCCAAGTACCAGCAGGACGGCTATCGGACCGCAATCGAGATGGGGCAACAATGGGGTGGCGCACTGGTCTGCGATGGCGTCGGCCTCGGCAAGACCTATATCGGGCTAATGCTCTTAGAACGCTTCGTCCACGACCGCAAACGGGTCCTGCTCATTGTGCCGAAGTCGGCCCAGGAGAGCGTCTGGGAGCGGCACTGGAAGCCGTCGGACAAGAACCCCGACCCGCTGCTCAAGTATATCTATCGCACCGAGTACGGCCAGATGTTCTCAACCCGCCGCCACACCGACTTCGGCCGCGACAGCACGGTCCCTCCTGACAAGCTCGTCGAACTGAGCCGCGACACCGATGTTGTGATAATCGACGAGGCCCACCACTTCCGTACACCGTCGTCCAATCGAAGCATACTGCTCACGCGCCTGCTACGCGGGGGCAACCCGAAGAAGCAGATCTTCCAGCTCACCGCTACGCCCGTGAATAACCGTCTGCTGGACCTGTACCACCTCATCAACTACTTCGCGCCGGAGAAGGATCATTTCGCCCGAATCGGCATCCACGACTACCGCCGCGTGTTCTCGGTTCCCGACCGGCAGTTTGAGAACGCCATCCAATTGGGAGACTGGACCGATCTGCGCGCGGTCGAGAAGTTCCTTACCGAGCAGCCGATATTCAAGTCGATCCTCATCCAGCGCAGCCGGAAGTACGTGAAGGCATCCGAGGAAGGTCGGGCCAACGAGCCGGCATTCCCGGTACGACAGCGGCCACGAGTGGTCAAGTACTCGCTAAAGAAGGTCTACGCATCCATCTACGACGAGATCAAGCAGGCGTTCAACCGCGATACGCCTTTCCTGAACCTTGCGCTCTACCACACCGAGGCGTACCGGAAGGACGAGAAGGCCGGGAAGAAGTTGCTTGAGCAGAAGCAGGTTGTCGGCCTGATTCGGACCCTGCTGCTCAAGCGGCTGGAGAGCTCCTACAAGGCATTTGAAGCGTCGGTCGAGAACCTGCTCGCCAATATGGCCGATTTCCTCAAAGCCTACGCGCCGGAGAAGTTCGATGGCTGGGTTACAGCCAACGACCGGTACTGGAAACGCATCAAAGACCACCAGCGCGAGCTACTCGAAGTCGCCGACTACGAGGACGAGGAAGAGAACGACCTGCCCGAGTCGCTGCGGATGGACCCGGCCGAGTACCACATGGACCGGCTCCTGGCCGACGTGGTCGAAGACATGAACGTGCTGCTGGAGTTCCTGGCCAAGATAGCGAAGCGGTTCTACACCGCCGATGACAAAGAGGACCCCGCCAAGGATGACAAGCTCCAGAAACTGCTCGCCCTACTTACCGGCGAACCCGAGGACGGCGCGCCCGACATCCGGGGTCACAGAGTCGCCATCTTCACCGAGTTCCGTGCCACCGCGCGCTACCTCCACCAGCAGTTGGCCGACGTCGCCGGACTGCCCAACGTCGAGGAAATCGACTCCACGCGCAAGCTGAACCGCGAGGAAGTCATCCGCCGCTTCGCGCCCTACTACAACTGCGAACCCGGCCAGGTGAAGGACTACCTGAAACAGCCAATCGACATCCTCGTTTCCACCGACGTGCTGTCTGAGGGACTGAACCTGCAGGACGCTTCGCTGCTCATCAACTACGACATGCACTGGAACCCGGTGCGCCTGATTCAGCGCATCGGCCGCGTGGACCGCAGGCTCGACCCGGAAATCGAGAAGCGGCTCAAGCGGCCTAAACTGCTCGACCGCAAGATATTCTTCTGGAACTTCCTACCGCCCAAGGACCTCGATGACATCCTCGGGCTGTTCAAGCGCGTAACCGGTAAGGTTTTGCGCATCAACGCCGCTCTCGGCATCGAAGGTGCGCTGCTCACGCCCGACGACCCGGACATGACGCTTAAGGAGTTCAACGAGGCCTACGAGGGACACGAGAGCACGGAAGAGAAGCTGCGTCTGGCCCTGGAGGCAATCGAACGCGAGCACCCGGAGCTGTACGCCGACCTGCCGACCTTGCCCAAGCGGATGTTCTCAGGCCGCACGTGGAAGCAGGCGTTGAAGCTCAAGCCTGGCGTCTTCTGTGCGTACCGCATCTGGAACGACCCCGAACGCACGACCTCTGAAGTCCGCTGGTACTACCGCGAACGTGATACCGGCGAGATTCGCGACGGCATGGAGCAGATCTGGTCTTCGATCCAGTGCCAACCGAACGAGAAGCGAAAGGTGCGGCTTGGGGTAAAAGGACTGGCCGCTGAGCGCGAAGCCATTGAACAGAGCCACGTCATCAAGCTGATGCGCGACCGTGGCCTGCCGCTTGCCGTCAAGCCAGAACTCGTCTGCTGGCTGGAAGTAAGCTAGATGGACCACGGCGAACGTATCGAGGCCGCGCTCAAGTCAGCCACCGACTTCCGCTCGTTCGCCGCGGACCTGCTGAGCGACAGCCTGCGCTGGCCGTTGGCCGAGAAGCCCATCAAGCCGCAGGACGTCGGCTACGAATGGAGCGCGAACGAGCTCGGCATTCCCGAGACTGGGCACAAAGCCAAAGCCTACGAGATTCTCTTGCGCGCGCGTGCCGACCAGCCATGGGGTATCTTCCTGCTTGAGTTCGACGAACCCAAGGTCTTCGAGACGCGCGGGTTCGGCACGCCCCTGCGCGCGGTCCTGCGCCGGCTCGTGGCTGGGAAGCGCAAGGAAGCCAACCTGCCCTCGTGGGACCTCGGCAACATCATTTTCATCTGCACCCACGACTACAAGCAGTACGTCTTCGCGATGTTCCGGGATACCTTCGGCACCGGCAAGGTTGCCGATGCCAAGCTGGCGACGTTCGGATGGGTTCCGGGCCAGCCTTCGCGCACGGCCGTCACCGAGAACCTGCCCAACTTGGCCTGGCCAGAAGACGAAGCCGACAAGGACGAGTGGGTTAAGAAGTGGGCCGCGGCCTTCGATAAAGAACCGCTCACCCGCAAGTTCTTCAAGCAGTTCGACGCCGCGCTGGAGCTTATCAAGGCCGACCTTGAAAAGCTGGGCAAGCTCAAGTCAGCCGAAGCCTACTCCGCCGCCCAACTGCTGCTCGAACGGCTTATCTTCCTCTACTTCGTCCAGAAGCGAGGCTGGCTAAATCAGGACTCAGATTTCCTGCTCAAGGGCTTCGAGTCGCACCGCGAGCACGCGAAGGACTGCAGCTACTACACGGATTTCCTTGAGCCGCTGTTCTACTCCCTCAGCAGTGCAGCCGAGATGACGTTCCCGCGCTGGGACTACGT
The DNA here is from genome assembly GCA_964626085.1 of uncultured bacterium. GTDB lineage: Bacteria > Hydrothermota > Tepidihabitantia > Tepidihabitantales > Tepidihabitantaceae > UBA2258. The sequence goes on along the minus strand of CAZVCQ010000196.1, from coordinate 1,871 downwards.
CCCGTTCCTTAACGGTGGCCTGTTCAACGATGACGAGTTCGAGCCCTCGCCCCGGCGCGAGAAAGAGCACCCGTCGCTCAAGATTCGCAACTCGACCTTTGACCTCGTCTTCGACGATTTCCTGGAGGCCTTCAACTTCACGGTGCGCGAAGACACGCCGCTCAATCAGGAAGTCGCGGTTGACCCGGAGATGCTCGGCAAGGTCTTTGAGTCCATCGTGCTCCATGCCGAGCAAATGGACCCATTCGCCCCTGACGAGCGCCTGACTACCCGAAACGCGCGGAAGCAGACCGGCTCCAACTACTCTCCACGCATCGTCGTTCACTTCATCTGCCGTGAAGTCCTGTACCAGTGGCTGCTTCCACGGCTCACCGGTGACGACTGGCCACGGCGGCTGCGTCAACTGCTCGAACTGGACGCCTCCGACGGCATCAGCCCGGACGATATGGAAGTCCTCAGGTCCTGCCTTTCGCCGGAGGACGGAACGCGCCTGCTGGAACTGGTAAAGGCGCTACGCTGCTGCGACCCGGCCGTTGGTTCCGGCGCGTTTATGGTCGGACTCCTGCACGAACTCACCAACCTGCGCCGCCTCGCCGAAGCCGCGGCCAACGGTTACGTTGACCCGGCCCGCCAGAGAGGTTCTGGCTGGCTGCACCAGACCAAGGCCGACATCATCCAGAACAACCTCTTCGGCGTGGATATCCAGCAGCAGGCCATCGAAATCTGCATGTTGCGGCTGTGGCTGTCGTTGGTCGTTGACTACGACCTCGGTCTTGACCCATTCTCGGCCGAACGCAGCCGGTTCCTCAAAGCTCTGGCGGAAATATCCCAACTGCCCAACCTCGAGATGAACTTCAAGCGCGGCGACAGCCTCCATGATCACATCTGCGGCGTACCTGTGTATGTGCAGACCGGCAAGGTGAACCGGTACCAGAAGTACTATGATGCCATCCAGCGTCTGGGTAAGGACCTCTTCTTGGCCAAGAAGTGGGAGACCAAGAAGAATGTCCGGCTCAAAATACTCAAGCATCGGTTGGGCTTGGGCGAGGCGACAATCACTGATCAGCTGAAGGAGCTTCGCCATAGCGACAATGTCGAGGCAGCCGGGGCAATGTTCGGGGAGACGGGTTCCGCGTCCGACAAGCGAAAGCGTCTTGCCCACGAGATCGTCATGTTGGAGAAGGCGCTCAAGGAAGTGAGGGCGGCGCAAGATGCGCGCGGCCACTTGGAGGAACAGAAAGTAAACTTCGACGTGCATCGGCTGCGTGAGTTGGAAGGCGCGAGCTTCGACGCGCCCTTCAACTTCGCCTGGCGCATAGACTTCCCGCAGGTCTTCTATCCGGAAGGGCCTGAAGCCACGCTCAATGGCAAACTCGCCCTTGGTAACGAACTCAAGGGCCAGATGGACATTGCCGTGCCGACCCCATCTGTTGGTGGCTTCGACATCTTCGTCGGCAACCCGCCATTCGTCACAGCCCACAACAAGGACAAGCGCGATCTGTACCGTGAACGCTGGCAGCCGTTCTGCTACAAAGAATACCACATGCTTGTGCCGTTCTTCGCGTTGTCCGTCGGGCTGCTCAAGACCGATGGCCAACTGGGTTTCATCGTCGCCAACGCCTTCGGTACGCGGGATTTCGGGAAGCCGTTTGTCGAGCGGTTCTTTCCCGCCGTCAACCTACAGAAGGTAGTAGATTGCTCCGGCTTCAGCTTCGAAGGCCATGGAACGCCGACTTGTCTGGTCTTCTTGGGCGGACGGGCGACGCACGCGGCTGATGGGGTTCGCGTCGTGGCTATCAAGTCAGGCGGCGGCGCACTGAAGCTGTCGCCCGAAGACAGCAAACTGTGGCACGCGATTGCTCTGCACCACA
>CAZVCQ010000195.1:0-6045 GCA_964626085.1 uncultured bacterium | reverse complement strand
TCGTCTGGCCCGTCGCGAATACTTCGTTTCCCTTCCACGCGCAGACCTGCGCGCCGGCCAGGGGCGAACCGTTGCGCCTGACCGTGACCTGCAGGTTCTGTGCGCCGGTCGCAATTGTGTCGGCGGTCGCCACGGCGAGTTGGCCGGGCGCCTCGGTCCAGACGTCAATGGCCGGGTCGCCGAGCAGGTTGAACTCGGTGACGCACCAGCGCCAGAGCGCGTCGTGTTGGGCCGCGCTTGAATACACCTCGCGCGACCGGTCATGGCAGACACCCATGACGTACTCCTGCAAATTGAACAGGTGGTCGTAGAACCGGACGCAGAGCTTCTCCGACGGGCCCATCCCGGGCGGCGTGCCCCAGCCATAGCGCGAGTTCATCATCGCGCCGATACAGCCGGCCGAGTCGCAGTTGAGCGCGGCCTCGGCGCAGCAGTCCTCGGCCTCGAAGTCGCCGGGGTCGCAGGCGAGCGAGGTCATGATGGTGTAGCGCCGGCGATTGTGCTGCTGCGAGGCATTGCCGCTGAGGTAGATAGGGGTCCCGCTTTCGTAATAGACCCCGGAGGAGTTGCCGTGGCCGGCCGGGTCGAATAGCGCGAACCCGTTGTCGAACGAGTCCTGCACGACGCTCGCACTCGGCGGGTTCTCCATCTTCACGTCGGTCCAGCCGGGCGGGGTCAGGTTGGCGATGGAATCGTTGACGAACTTGCCGTGGTAGCCGATCGACTGCCAGAGCCAGCCGGAGGGCAGCAGGTTCCGCTTGATGTAGTCGGTCGCCGGGTTCCCTTCATAGGTCTGCACCTTGGCGATGAAGTTCTGCACCTGCGAAACCCGGTCAACCGAGGCGCGGCCGACGATGACGTCGGCATACAGGTCGACCGAGTCCGACATCTCGCCGAACAGGCCGTTCTGGTTCGAGTCCCACGAATAGTCGAGGTCGCCGAAGTACAGGTCGGATGGGATGTCGCCGGTCTCGCCGCCGGTGGAAATCCGCAGGCGGCGGCACGGCACCTCGTCGTTGTCCCCGGCCAGCAGCACGTAGGAGAGGCCGCGGTGCTGGTAGTAGTCGATGATGAGATTGCGGGTCTTCTCCTGCAGGTCGCGTCCCTCGTAGTTGCGGTCAATCCACTCCTCGGTGCGGATTTCCGCGCGCAGGCCGCGGCTGGTCCGGTACTCGACGAACGGCGCGAACTCGGGAGCGAGCGCGTCATTCGTGATGACAAGATAGGCTATTTCGGGCAGGCCGGTCCTAGACGCCAGCGGCGAGAACCGCTCCAGGTCCTCCGGGTTCTTCACAAGCGAGCGGAGCCCGGATATCGCGCGGTCACGCTGCGACGGCGTCAGCGTCCGTGCTGCGTCAGCGTCGTCCTTGTAGGACACGGCTATCTTTAGCTTCGTATTGAGCGAGAGCCAACCCGACTGGGGGCGAAGCGAGAACGGAGAGACCCTGACTGAGACCACCCTGAACCCGGCAGCCGAGCCGGCGTGATACCCGAGCAAGGTGTTGGTCGGGAACGGAGCGTAGGACGAATAGACCTGCGCGTCGGGAGGAACCCACGCGGCAGTGGACTTCGACAGGGGATAGGCAGGTTGGGCCGGCGCGACGTTGTAGCTGCCCAGCTCGGTCGAGGAAAGCGGCGTGACGGTAACGCCGGTCACCCGTGCGTCAGCCGGAACCACGAGGGTCACCGCGACCTCGGGTAGTGACGGCTTGCCCGGGTCAGGAACAGATTTCCCCTGCGGCAGTTCGACCACATCGTACCCATTGTGGGTCGAGAACCGGACAGCGGCCGGGCTCGTGTTCAGCGTATAGGTTACGGTTCCTGCCAGAAGCAGGGCCGGCACAAAAGCGAAAAGACTCAGAGCTTTCTTCAAGAAACCTCCAGAGACGGTTGTTTCAAGGTCAATAGAGAATTCTATATGTCTCCCGCGACCGGTGCAAGAACAACAACGTAAGGTCCATGCATCGTCCATTCGTCCATCGTCTCCTCGTTCATCGTCGGCCATGGCCAGCTCCGACTTGGTGTTCTTGGCGGGCCTGGTGGTTTCTCAGGTGGCCGGGGGAATCACGCTCCCCGCTACGTACCGGATGATGCCAGAGACTGCCGGCCGGGTAGCTCGACAGATGACCCCGAGCGCAGTCCGCCTCACTCCTGACCGGATACCCTGTCAGACCACGGACCAAAGACTCCGGAGGGTGACGTCCCAGACGGTCCTGCAAACGGTGTACGATACCACCCTCGGCACGATGTACGACACTGCCCTCCCGACGAAGGACCAGACGACCGTCCAAATAACTCCGCAGACAATTCGGTGGGTAATCCCCCAGGCGGGGGTGTCGAGTTGGCCGGCCAAGGCCTAACGCCTTGGGTCACAGGCAGATGGACCCGAAAACCGGCCCTGCGTTTTGTAGCCGTATACGTATACAAGCCTGCCCGACCTCCAATCGAGAATCTGGAATGAGGAGTCTGGCCCCTCGCGCCGGGCCGCGCCGCGGTTTCCGCCCGTGCCTTCTGCATTCTGCGACTTGGCTTGGCCGTTCGACCCTGAATCCGATACTGAGCCACAGAACGCACAGAGACTGAGAGTACGGGTCCGGATTCCTGGCTTCACCATCTCTGCGTTCTCTGTGGCCGCTGCGGTTGGTTCCATCTCGGCTCTTGGGGGCCGGGCGTTTGCTTGACGGGCCGAGGTTTTGGGGTATCTTTACAATCCGCTCAACTTGAACTAGTGGAGATCATCTACTCGCCGCACGAGACTGCGGGAAGCAGCATGCAGCCCGGGGCTCGGTTCGCGGCGGTTTGTCAGGAGATTGGAGGCTAGCGTGGAGATTGCGGTTTGCCTGAAGCGGGTTCCGGATACTGCCGAGGCCGACGTTAAGGTGGACGCCACCGGCAAGGACATCGTCCGGGACAAGCTGGCGTTTACCATCAATGAGGCGGACAACTACGCGCTCGAAGAGGCGCTGCTCGCCAAGGAGAAGCACAACGCCAATGTGACCCTGGTGTCGGTCGGGCCCAAGCCGACCGAGGAAGTGCTGCGCATGGGTCTGGCCAAGGGCGGCACCGCAGCCGCGCGGATTGACAGCGAGGGCATCGGCGAAGCCGACGGAGTCGGGCTGGCGCGGGTGCTCGCGGAGTGGTTCAAGGGCAAGATGTTCGACATCATCCTCACCGGCGCCATCGCCTCGGACGACGGCAACTCGCAGGTCGGTCCGGCCCTGGCCGAACTGCTCGGCCTGCCGCACGCGGCCTACGTGACAAAGCTCGACATCCAGACAGGCAAAGTGGTGGTGAAGCGCGAGCTTGAGGGCGGTTTCCTCGAGGTGAAGGAACTGGCCACACCGTGCGTGGTCACCATCCAGACCGGTGGGAACACACCGCGCTACGCCTCGATCATGGGTATCAAGCGGGCCGGGGCCAAGCCGATTGAGCAGGCGGCGCCGGCGAAGTCGGAGTCGCGCACACAGCTCGTGAAGGTGTACGTGCCCGAGGTGGTGTCCGCGGCCCAGATGCTCGAAGGCACGGTGGATGAGAAGGCGGCGAAGCTCGCCACACTGCTGAAAGAGAAAGGAGCAGTGTGATGAGCGACATCATGGTGTTGGTTGAGCACCGGCAGGGAGCGGTGCGGGATGTCACGTTTGAGATGCTGACCGCGGCCCGGAAGCTGGCCGCGCCTGCAGGCGGCAAGGTCGAGGCGGTGCTGTTCGGAGACGGGTGCGACGCGTTGCTGCCTAGCCTGACCTCGCAGGCCGACCGCGTCGTCTATGCCGCAGGCCCGGCATTCAAGGACTTCAACTACGAGCCGTACCAGAAGGCGCTGGTGAAGCTGGCGACCGAGCGGAAGCCGGGGGCGATCCTGGTCGCCAACTCGGCGTTCGGCACCGATCTCGGGCCGAGCCTGGCGGTCGCGCTGAATGCGGGACTGGTTTCGGACGCGGTCGCGTTCACCAGGGCCGACAGCGTGTTCTCGGTCAGCCGGGGCATGTATGCGGGTAAGCTGGTTGCGGACTGGGTAGTCGGGGCGGAGCCGGCAGTCATCATGGTCCGGCAGTCGAACTTCAAGTCCGAGCCGGCGTCGCTGTCCGGCGAGGTCGTGCGCTGGGACGCAGGCGACGTCGCGTCCGGCGGCAGAACGAAGTTCATCAGCCTGGAGGAAGTGCCGACTACCGGTATCGACATCACCAAGGCGACCATCGTCATCGGCATCGGCCGCGGTATCAAGGAAGAGAAGAACCTGGCGTTGGTAAAGGAGTTCGCGCAGGACATCGGCGCGGTGCTCGCCGCGTCGCGACCCGTGGTGGACGCGGGCTGGCTACCCAAGGAAGTGCAGGTCGGCTCCTCGGGCAAAACCATCAAGCCGAAGCTTTACATCGCGCTCGGTATCTCGGGCGCGTTCCAGCATCTGGCCGGCATGAAGGCCGCGGACACGATAATCGCCGTGAACAAGGACCCGAAGGCGCCGATATTCACTGTCGCCCATTACGGTATCGTCGACGACCTGCACAAGGTCGTGCCGGTCCTGCGGACGAAGATCAAGGAGCTTCAGGCGTGAGGCGCATCGATCCGCAGGAGAATCCAGAAGTCAGAATTCAGATACCAGAATTCAGAATTGCGGATGCGAAGGGGAACGGAGAGTAGGATGGTGGCGAAGAGTGCTCCGAAGATCGGGGTGTACGTCTGCCACTGCGGCGTGAACATCGCCCAGACCGTTGACGTGAAGGCGGTGGTTGAGTACGCGACGGGCCTGCCCAGCGTCACCATCGCCCGCGACTACATGTACATGTGTTCCGACCCGGGACAAGACCTTATCAAGAAGGACATCAAGGAACTGGGCCTGACCCGCGTGGTCGTCGCTGCCTGTTCGCCGCGGATGCACGAGCCGACCTTCCGCGGTGCGGTTTTCGGTTCGGGCATGAACCCGTACCTGTTCGAGATGTGCAACATCCGCGAGCAATGCTCGTGGGTGCACACCGACCGGGCCGAGGCGACCGAGAAGGCGAAGGACCTGGTCCACAGCGCGGTGGCGCGGGCGGCCCTGCTCGAACCGCTCGAAGACCGCTACGCCGACGTGACCAAGGCGGTGATGGTGGTCGGAGGCGGGATTGCCGGCATCCAGGCTGCGCTCGACATCGCCGAGGCCGGGCACAAGGTCTACCTGGTCGAGAAGGAGCCGTCGATCGGCGGCCACATGGCCCAGCTCGACAAGACTTTCCCGACGCTCGACTGCTCGGCCTGCATCCTGACGCCCAAGATGGTCGACGCGTCCCGGCATCCCAACATCGAGCTGCTGACCCTCTCGACCGTGAAGAAGGTCAGCGGCTTTGTCGGCAACTTCACCGTGACCGTGCACCAGAAGGCGCGCTATGTGGACGTCAGCCAGTGCACGGCGTGCGGGGACTGCGCCAAGGTCTGCCCGCAGCGCTTCCCGAACGAGTTCGACCTCGGGCTCTCGACCCGCGGGGCTATCTACCAGCCGTTTCCGCAGGCGGTGCCGTCCGCGTTCTGCCGCAATGCGGAGCAGTGCCTCGGCAGCCTGCCGCTGGCCTGCGGCAAGTGCCTGCAGGCGTGCGAGAAACATTGCATCGACTTCGACCAGAAGGACGTCGACCGTGAGATCGACGTCGGCGCGATAGTGCTCGCGACCGGGATGGACGTGTTTGACGCCATGACCCTGCCCGAGTTCGGCTACGGCAAGTACCCGGATGTGCTGACCTCGCTTGAGTTCGAGCGCCTCTGCTCGGCGGCCGGGCCGACCGGCGGGCACATCGTCCGTATCACCGACGGCGAGGAGCCGAAGGACGTGGTGTTCATCCACTGCGTCGGCTCGCGCGACAAGGCGGTGGGCAACGAGTACTGCTCGCGGGTCTGCTGTATGTTCATCATCAAGCAGGCCCACCTGGTCAAGGACAAGATGCCGGACTGCAAGGTCACAAGCTATTACATGGACATCCGCGCCTACGGCAAGGGATTCGAGGAGTTCTACGACCGGGTGCGCGATGAGGGCGTGATGTTCAAGCGTGGCAAGCCGTCCGAGATATTCAAGCG
>CAZVCQ010000194.1:0-6078 GCA_964626085.1 uncultured bacterium | reverse complement strand
ACGATCTTGGGCTCGAATTCACCGCCGGTTGTCTTGTCGGCCGCAGCAGTTTCCGGCATGTGCGATTCTTCCATCGTCTAGTCCAGCAGCGCCGCGATTTCGCGGCTGATGTTATCGGATTGGAAGCCGCGGATATCGATAGCCAGCGAGCGGCAGTTGGCGGCGCAGGCCCCGCAGCCTTTGCACATCGCTTCGTTGACAACCGCGGCCTGTTTGCCGGTGCGCTCGTTCACGACCTTCACTTCGATGGCGTGGTAGGCGCAGAGCCCTTCGCACATGTGACAGGCCGAGCACTTGGCCGGGTCCACGTTGGCTACCGTTGCTTCCGCATCGAGTGTGTCGCGGGAGAGAATCGTGGCGGCCCGGCTGGCTGCGGCCTGGGCTTGGGAAGTAGCCTCATCGATGAACTTGGGGAAATGACATAGCCCGGCCATGAACACACCGTCGGTGGCGAAGTCCACCGGCCGCAGTTTCATGTGTGCTTCGAGGAAGAACCCATCGCTGTTCAACGGCACCTTGAGCATCTGGGCCAGTTCCTCGGAGCCGGACTGCGGCACGATACCGCTTGAGAGCACGAGGACGTCCGGCTGCAACACCATTGCCCGGCCCAGTATCGGGTCGTTGACAGTGACAATCGGCCGGCCGTCGACGACCCGTACATCGGGCTTGGTCTCCGGCGCAAAGCGAATGAAGACGACACCTTTCTCGCGCGCCTGCCGATAGTACTCCTCACGCATGCCGTAGGTACGGATGTCGCGATAAAGGACGCAGACGTCGGTCTCGGGGTTCAGTTCCTTGATTGCCAGCGCGTTCTTCACTGCTTCGGTGCAGCAGATGCGCGAGCAGTAGGGCCGGTCAGCCTCGCGCGACCCGACGCACTGAATCATTACCACGGACTGGAGAGAAGAAGGATCAAGGGATCGAGGGATCGAGGGATCAAGTGTCTGACCCTTCATCCCTTTGTCCCTCTGTCCCTTTGTCCCTTCCAGCACTTGCTCCAGCTCCTTCTGCGATAGGATGCGGTCCGACTGGCCGTAGCAGTAGTACTCGGTCGGTGTGCGGTATTGCGCGCCCGTCGCCACCACCACAACTCCATGCTTCAGGACGGTACCCTCACCCTCAAGCGTGGTCTGGTAGTTACCGACAAAGCCATCTATCGCCTTGATGCGCGCATTGAGGAACGTCTTGATGCGAGGGTGGCTGGTGACCTTGTCCGCCAGCTCCTTCAGGCGCTTTTGGACGTCGTCACCCTCGACGGTCCGGGCGATGCTGCGGGCATTTCCGCCGAGTTCTTTGTCCTGCTCGACCAGGAATGCATCGAATCCCCCGCCGGCCAGAGACAGAGCCGCGGTCATACCGGCGATGCCGCCACCGACGACCAATCCAGCTCTGGTCACGGGCAGTTTGACCTTGGGCAACGCCTTCAGGCGCATGGCCCGTGCGACCGCCATCTTCACCAGGTCCTTCGACTTCTCAGTCGCTTTGTCCGGCTCCTTCATGTGCACCCACGAGCACTGGTCGCGGATGTTGGTCATCGCGAACAGGTGCGGGTTCAGGCCCGCCTCGGCAACTGTGGCCTGGAACAGCGGCTCGTGCGTCCGGGGCGAACAGGAGGCAACCACGACCCGGTTGAGCCGGTGCTCGCGAATCCGATCCTTGATCTTGTCCTGGGTGTCGCCCGAGCACGAGTACAGGTTCTCCTCGGCGTAGACGACATGAGGCAGGGTCCGGACGAACTCGACTACTTCCGGGACGCGCACTACTCCGCCGATGTTGATGCCGCAGTGGCACACGAATACGCCGATCCTCGGCGCCTCCCCGCGCACGTCGGTTTCAGCCGCCATCTCCTTGACTGCAACCAACTGGCCGCGCTCAGCCGCAAGAATCTCCTCGGCCGCAGCGGCCGCTCCCGACGCGCCGGTCACAGTCTCAGGGATAGCCATCGGCTGGGCAAAGCTGCCCGCCACACTGACGCCGGGGCGGCTCGTCCGAGTGGGCGCCCAATCGTCGGTGGCGGCGAACCCGTATCTGTCCAGCTCGAAGTCGAGCCGCTTGCCCAGGTCCACGAGTTCGGGCGGCGGCACGAAGCCACAGGAGAGCACGACCATGTCAAACTCCTCGGCAAAGCTGCCGGCGTCCGAGGCATAGCGGAGAATGAGGTTGTGCGTGCCCGGGTCCTCGCGGATTTCCGGGACACGCGCGCGGACCAGCCGCACACCATACTGCTGCTCGGCCCGGTCAACGTACTTGTCAAAGTCCTTGCCGTAGGAACGCATGTCCATGTAGAAGACGGTCGGCTCGACACTGCTCGAGTGTTCCTTCGTAATGACCGCCTCTTTGACTGCGTACATGCAGCACATCGCCGAGCAATAACCGCGCTCGACTGAGTCGTCACGCGACCCGACGCACTGTAGCCACGCGACCTTCTTCGGCGCCTTGCCGTCGGACGGACGTTTGACGTGACCGCCGTATGGCCCGGACGCAGACAGGATCCGCTCGAACTGGAGGCTGGACACGACGTTGGGGTATCGGCCGTGGCCGTACTCGGGCCGGAGTGCGGTCGGCGCTATCTTCGAGCCGGCGGCGACCACGACCGAGCCGACCTCGACCGTGAACTCATCATCCTGCTGAGCGTAGTCGATGGCGCCGGCCTTGCACGTCTTCTGGCAGGCACCGCACTTATCCTTGGTGAACTTCAAGCAATGCTCGCGATCAATCATCGGCGCGTTCGGCACTGCCTGCGCGTACAACCGGTAGATGGCGCGCCGATTCGAGAGTCCCCCCTCAAACTCGTTCGGCAGGTCTTTGACCGGACACTTGGTCAAGCAGTCACCGCAGCCGGTGCATTTCGACAGGTCGACCGAGCGGGCGTGGCGCCTGAGCCGGACCTTGAAGTTGCCCGGCTGGCCTTCGACGCCCAGCACCTCGGTTAACGTCATCAGTTCGATATCCTTGTGCCGGCCGGCGGCAACCAGCTTGGGCGAGAGGATGCACATCGAGCAGTCGTTGGTCGGGAAAGTCTTGTCGAGCATCGCCATGATGCCACCAATGGCCGGGGCGCGGTCGACAAGGTAGACCTTGTAGCCGGAATCGGCCAGGTCGAGCGCAGACTGCACGCCGCCGATTCCTCCGCCGACAACCAATACAGCACCGATCTTGCCAGTCGAAGGCTCAGGCATGATGGGGCTCCGGAGTCAAGTCAGAAGCCAAAGGCCAAAAGCCAAGACGCAAAACCGTCATCTGTGTCCTTTGGCGGTAACGACCGACTTCGCGAGGATTCGAACCAAAGCGTCTGCTTCGTCGGCCAGAACCTGAACAAAGCCGGGATTGAGTAGTTCCGCTCGGACGACGAGAGCGAGCCAGTACTGGGATTCCTTGGCTTCCTTGAGTGCCACCTGGAGCTTGTGGACGAAATCGGCGCGGCTCTCCGCGCCGCGTGCCTCCATGTAGTTCGCCCCGGCAGAAGCGCTGGAACGCATCAACTGCCCGGCCACATACCGGCCCGGGGTCGTCCGCGTCAGCCGACCGCCAAGCTTCAAGCAACTCGCAGCGAAATCAAGCAGCCTGTCACGTAAGTCAGCCGGTCCGCTGCTTTGACTTTTGGCTTTTGGCTCTTGGCTTTTGGCTTCGTCTGTCACGTGCTTGCTCTAGCTTCTAGCACCTGACTTCGACCGGTCCGCTTTCTCAAGCACCGCCAGTGACGCCGGGTAGCTGTAGCCATCTTCCACTGCGCACTGCTTGATGGCATTCATGATCTTGCTGATCTGCACTCCCTGCGGGCAGCGCGAGATGCAGCGGTAGTGAATCGCGCAGATGTCCTTGAATTCGTCGGCCAGCGCCTCGTCCCGCAACCCGAGGTTGACCTTGCGGATGAACCGCCGCGGGTCCTTCTCCGGGTCGAACAGCGTCTCCGGGCAGACGGCAGTACAGGAGCCACAGGTAAAACAGGCCGAAACGCTGCTGGCCGCCTTCATCACCTGCTGCTTGAAGTCCCGGTCCCGCTCCGCCTGCGTCACCTTGCCCTTGTGGGAAGCCGGCCGCTTGCGCTCCTCTTCCGCCATGCGCGAGACAGCATCGGCCACCTCACCAATGTTCACCTTCTGGGGGCAGCGGTTCAGGCAGGTCGTGTGGTAGGAGCACATCCAGACGAACTCGGACTTGTAGACTTCATCCTTCATACCGAGTATCGCCATCCGGATGATGCGCCTCGGGTTGTACTTCTCATCAAGCTTCCGCACCGGGCAGGATGCCGAGCACGACCCGCAGGAAAAGCAGTGCATGAACCCGGTGTCGCCGTACTTCTCAGCCAGCCGGGTCTTGAACTCAGTGTCAAGGTCGTTGACGAGCAGTTCTACGGAAGAGAAATCAAGGGATCGAGGGATCAAGGGACCTAGTGGAGAAGTCGGACTCCCAGCCACTTTGTCCCTTTGTCCCTTTGTCTCTTCCATCCCTATTCTTCCCCTACCTTGAGGAATTCGGACTCGCGGAACGTCGCGAGCGGCAACGGCTCGTCGAGGCTGCGGCCGGACACGTAGTCGAACTCCTTCTGTGCGTTCTGCGAAACCTTCTTGAACAAAGTAGCAAGGCCAATGGTCACCGGACACGAGTCCTCGCAGATGCCGCACTGCACACACGAAGCCATCATATGGTTCATACGGGTCAGATGGAACAGAAGAGTCTCGGACGGCATCCGGGTCGCGCCTTTGCGCAGGGAGACGCGCACGTGCTCGCCGATGTCGCGCTGGAACGTGTCGGAATCGAAGAAGCACTCTCGGCAATAGCAGACCGGGCAGACCTTCATGCAGTTGTGGCAGTTGAGGCAGTCAGCGAAGTACGCGACGAGCTTGTCCGGTCCCAGCATTGCCTTGTCCAGTTCCTCGATACGGGCGGCCGTCTTCGCCTTCCGGCCGGCGCTCAGGCCCTCCAACGCCTTCTTCCGCTTCTCCGGTTCGTCCTGCGCCTTCAGTTCGACTCCCTCGAGCAGCGCCTTGCCCTTGTCAGTGGCGGCCTCGAGCCAGAGCTCCTTGTCGACGTCCATCCCGATGAACCCGACATTCAGGTCGAAGACGAGCGGCTTCGGATACTCGCAGAGCTGGCAGCCCATCCGGAAGTTCACGTTGTCGGCATAGCCCGCCTGTTCGAGCGCGTGCTTGTTGTCGAAATCCACGTCCTTGCCGCGCACGTCGCGGAACCCGGCCGCCTTGTACGTACCCGGGCAGTCAACGCCGATGAGCACGAGGCTGTCGGGCACTACTTGCTTCAGCTTCATCAACTCGACTACAGCCCGCAGCTCGCACGGCCGCAGGAACAACCCGACTTTCGCATTCGGGGAAGCCTCGCGGGCAATCTCGGCCACAATTGACGCCGAGTTGACGCCCATCGCCGGCATCAGCGGCGCGGCCTCGGCCAGCTTCTCCGGGTCGGAGACAAGCGCCATCGTGGCGGTGCCTGCTGCCGAATACGCCGGCGTGAGAATCGCGGAGAGCCTGCTGTCCTTCAACCACTTCGCGAACAGGCCGCGGATTGCCGCCTCGGGGTTCTTCGCGTCTACCTTAAGTGTTCCCTTCATCGCTCCCCTCACACTTCCCACTTCTCTTTGAAGGCACTCGGCCCCTTTTCGCGGAGGTGGACGGTCATCTCGGTAACCGTATCGGCGAACTTCCGGCCCTCGGCCGCGGAAATCCAGCGCAGCCAGACGCGGTCGGACTCGAGGCCGAGCGACTGCATCACCGAGTTGAACAGCACCATCCGGCGCCGCGCCTTGTAGTTGCCCGAGACATAGTGGCAGTCGCCGGGGTGACAGCCACCAATAAACACACCGTCCGCGCCCTCGAGCAGGGCGCGCAGGACGTACACCGAGTCGACGGCACCCGAGCACATCACCCGTATCGGTCGCATATTCGGCGGGTACTGCATACGTGACGTGCCGGCGAGGTCCGCCCCCGCATAAGTGCACCAGTTGCAGAGAAATCCAACAATCTTGGGTTCGTAATTAGCCATCTATTCCACACCCTTCCAATGCCGCGTCGACCATCGAAATGACATTCTTCGCCTCGAAGCCCTTGAGCTTTATCGCCT
>CAZVCQ010000193.1:0-6103 GCA_964626085.1 uncultured bacterium | reverse complement strand
ACCGAACCCTTGTCGAACACGACCGGCGTCACGCCCTTGTTGAGCATGTCGACCAGGCACTCGACGACCTTCAGGCGGATGCCGGAATGGCCGTTGGACAGCACGTTGAGGCGCGAGCAGATGGCCGCCCGCACCGTCTCCTCCGGCAACGGCACGCCGCATCCGGCCGAGTGCGAGTAGACGATGTAGCGCTGGAACTGCTCGGTCTGCTCCGGGGTCAGAATGGTCTCGGACAGCTCACCGATGCCGGTGGTGATGCCGTACATCACCGCCCGGGCCTTGACCTTCTCCTCGATGAACCCGCGGCAGTGATTGATGCGGGTCTTTGCCGCCGCGGATAGTTCGACCTTCTCGCGCCGTCGCGCCACGCGAACCATGTCCTCGATTTTCAGGCTTTTGCCGTCTAGTACAACCGCCATCCGATTACCTCCCTGACAAGCGGGCCCCGTGCCGTTTTCCGGCCGGTTCCGCTACTTTGCTTCTCCAGTATTCTGCTGTCTGCGGGGCCTGCCGCGGGACGACCGGCGTGCTCGCGGCGGGGGGCCGGCCCGCTGCGCCATCTGTTCGACATGGTTGCCCGGCCAGAAAACCTTGCGGCACTTGGGGCAACCCCGGAAATCGTGGTGAATCTGGTAGATGAAGAACGGCACCAGCGGCCGTGCCTGCTCGCGGGTCAGCTTCTCTAGCGGCACGTTGCACTGCAGGCAGCGGCCGTACGCCGCAATCTTCTCGGCCGGCGGCGAAACCGGGGGGGCGGGAGCCGGCCTGCGTTCCGGCTGCGGGCGGGGCGGAACCGGCTTGTCCGTGGGCGGCGGCGTGGCCGGTTCTTCGGCCGCGACCGGGACCGCGGGTTTCAAGCCTGCTTCGACCTCGGCCTTGACCTGTGCCACCTGCTCCGGCGCAAGCTGGCCCGGCACGTAGATTGTCCCGGGCAGGCCGCGTAACTTGTTCGTGCGGGTAAGCAGTATCCGACCGCTCTGCCGCGCGACGCGGTAGGCCGGCATCCCGCCCAGATTACGGTCGTACTCGACGTCGTAGCCGAGCAGGCGCAACTCCCGCGCCAGCTTGCCGAGCATTACGTCGCAAAGGAAACTGACCGTCTCCGGGTTCTTCGGCGGTGCAACGTGACCCCGTGGGCCACGGCCATGCGGACGGCGGCGGCGTTGCGGTCTGCGGTTTTCCGGTTGCGGAGCAGGCTGTTCTTCTGGACTCACGGGTTACACTGTAGCCAAAAAGCACCTGAAATCAAGGCCGCCAATCTTGCCGGAGTCCGACGCCGCGGCAGTTGACAAAGGCGGCCACTTGGGGATATTCCCTGCATGGTCCGCTCACGGCTCTGCCTGTTTTGCGGATTACTGGCTGTAGCAGCCTGCCGCAAGCCCGCGCCGGGATCGCCGGTGCACTTTGCGCGAGAGGAGATAGCGATGGACGTCCGACCGGGAACGCTTGAGGTGCGCGGGATGTACCACTTCACGTGTTCGGCCAAGGAGCCGCTCGTGGCGGCGCTGTTCTATCCATTCCCCTTCGACTCGACTCATCTGTATCCGGACTCAATCGACATCAGGCAGCACGGATTCCAGCGGCAGGATTCGGGCGTCTCGTTCCGGATGCGGTTTCAACCCGGCGCCGAGGACTCCTTCTTCGCTTACTACCGCCAGCCGCTCAGGGCGAACTGCGCGACCTACATCGTCACCACAACTCGCAAATGGAAACGGCCGATTGACCTCGCGCAGTTCCGCGTCACCGTGCCCGTGGTCTTCGAGGACGTGAAGCTTACGTTCAAGCCCGACAGCGCCGTGAGATCAGACAGCACGGTGTCCTACTTCTTCACCCGCAAGAAGTTCTACCCGGACAGAGACGTAATCGTCAGATGGCGCTGACGCGCATCTTTGGAGTGCGGGAGCGATAGCTCCCGCTTTTCCCGAAAGGCGGCAGATCGCGTTGCCGCAATCCATAGGACTCGGCTCTAGTAGAACACGAGCTTTGTCTTCAGAGTTCGTTCCCCGAACCGGCAACTGACGAAATAGACGCCGCTCTGTAGGCTGGGCAGCGCCAGTTCGTTGCTGCCGGACACCACCCTGACCTTCTCAGACATTCTGATCCGACCGAGATTGTCGTAGACACTCACGAACGCTGTTCCCGGCCGGTCCGCACTCAGGACAAGTGAACTACCGCGCTGGTGCAGGAGGGTCGCCTGCTCTGCAGTAGAGCGTCCTTCGGCGAGACCAACGGGATACAAGGTCATATTGATGCTGTCCTGCCACCTGTTCACTCCGATCGAAGCCGACTCCGGATAGTAAGCGGGCAGGAATGTCGAGTCACTGCGCGCACTCACTTGGTATGTTCCCGGACCGAGCGGAGACATGACGTAGCGGCCGGTCGAATCGCATGCCACGTCGCCGTTGCCGTATGCATTCTGGAGCCGTACCCAGCAGTTCTCTAGTGGCTGGCCGAACCGGTCCAAGACTTGGCCCGCGATGCCGCCGTAGCAGTCATCATTGGGCGCTCCGAAGGTCGGGGTCGAATCCAGATACCAGTCGCCGACGAGATAGTCATACGGCCAGACACCTTCCCAGTGCGTGTAGATTACCACGGACATGTCTGCCTGAGGAGTCCAGCCGTATCTGCCGTACCAGTAGTGGTCTCCACCGCCGTTTACGGGATCATCCAGCCATACGTCGTCCGAATCGTCACCGAGCACGAAAGGCCCACTGACGTTCTCGCGACTGATGACCACGAAATCAGTCGAGTCCTGCAGCACTATGCCGCTGTCCAGGGTAGCGGTTCCAGCATTGGTCGTGATATGCCAGCCCGACAGGTCGACAGGGTAAGGCCGCTCGTGGGTATACATATGAAGTTCGATCCGTTCTAGCGAATCGGGCGCGGCCTGAATCTCGCTGAGGAAGTACTCTGCTGTTGGATTGGCCGACAGAGCGGCCATGAAGACTATCGAGAGAACTGCGACTTTAGCCATGATGCGCCTCACTACCAAAGGACGACTTTGGCTATGCTTCTGTAGGTTCCTTTCTGTACCGTGGCGAAGTAGATGCCGGGCGCGAGCGTAGCCGGAAGCTCGATTCTCTTCTCGCCATTGAATGGGCTGAGCCGGAACTCGCTTACGCGAGACCCAACCTGGTTGAAGAGCTGCACATTCACGGGCGCTGTTCCGTCGTTGGACAGCAACAGGGCACGAACCGACACCCGCATCAGCGGGAGAAACGGCGCAGATTGCGTCTCGGCCACGCCGGACGGGGGAATGGCGAAGTCTATTCCGACGACTTCCTGCGAATATCCCACGGTTACCGACTCCGGGTAGACTCCTTCATAGTATTGGGAGTTGTAGTGACCCCACGCGCTCACCGCGTAGGTCCCCGCCCCAAGGCCGCCGATGGTGTAGCCGGTCTGTTGATAGAAGCAGCCGTATCCCCCTGTGCCTTGCGCGTAGACGCCGGCGTCATCCAGGGTGATTCCACCGGTGCCTGTGACCGTTCCGGCAATCGAGCTGTAGTCGTCATTGTCCGAGCCGGGTGTGGGGGTTGAATCGATGTACCAGTTCCTGGATTGGCCCGAGTAGTCGTCGTGGTTCCAGAAAGCGATGCTGCCATGGGATGGTGGCAGCGGAGCGCCGTATCCCGGATATTGGAGACTGTCCCAAGCCATGCCCCTGTAGTCAAACAGGATCAGTCTGTCTTCCGACGGGTTCAGCCGCAGTGTACCATGGCCGATGTCCCCAAGCGCCAGAGCCTCGGAGTCCACGGCGAGAAACCCGCCGCCCTGCAATTGGCACGCCAGGGTGCAAGTCGATGTGGACGTGACAAGCTGCCAGCCATTCAAATCAGCCGGCTGGCCGAACGGACCGCAATGGAATTCAACGAACTGATGAGTTGAGTCGACGCTGACCTCGCTCAGGAAACTCAGAAATACAGGATTGGCAGCCGCGAGCGCCGCCGCAAAGAGCAGGCAGACAAGGAGTCTGAACATAACCACCTCCGGGAGAATTCTACCCCCGGGCTGGGATCTGTCAATAGGCAGAGAGCAGAGGTAGAGGCAGAGGTAAAGGTAATGACTCCGAGCCCCTGTGACTCCACTTCTACCTGTGTCTGAGCAGGGTGGCCCGCGCCGCTTGACACCGCAGGGCTGAATCATAGGGATATGATTGGTTAAGAGCTTGACAAAGCGTCATTTTAGGCGCATAATCACTGCTGATGCACGAGCCGTCCGCGGCCAGACTCGGATGGATTCCACCCTACCTCTTTCAGGAACTGGACGATCTCAAGTCCCGCGCCGGCCGTGACCTGATTGATCTTGGCGAGGGGAGTCCCGACCAACCCGCGCCCAAGCCGATATCCGCCGCGCTCACCAGGGCGCTCAAGAAGACTGAAAACCACCGCTATCCCAGCTATCCCGGCAAGCTCGCCGCACGCGCCGCAGTCGCCGCGTGGTATCGTCGCCGCTTCCACGTCGAGCTCGACCCGGAGACCGAAGTCTCGATGCTGCTCGGGTCGAAAGAGGGCGTCGCGCACCTGATATGGGGAACCTGCGGGCCGGGCGACACGGTGGCAGTCTCGGACCCGGGCTACCCGGTCTACCAGAACCAGTCGCGCCTCTGCGGGGCCACGCCGATTCCCGTTCCCCTTGAGGAGAAGAACGACTTCCTGGCCGACCTCGATTGGCTCTCCCGCATCGCCCGTCGCATCAAGCTGCTCTGTCTGAACTTCCCCGGTAATCCGACCGCGGCCGTGGCGACGATTGAGTTCTACCGCGAAGTGGTCGCCCTGGCCGAACGCTACGGGTTCTTCGTGGTCAACGACAACGTCTACTCCGAACTCTACTTCGGCAAGGTGAAGCCGCCGAGCATCCTCGAAGTCCCCGGCGCAAAGGAGCGCTGCGTCGAGTTTCATTCGCTCTCCAAGACGTTCAACATGGCCGGGTGGCGTATCGGCATGGCGGCCGGTAACGCGCGGCTGATAAAGTCGCTGCTCAAGATCAAGCAGAACACCGATTCCGGCCCGTTCGGCGCCATCCAGGATGCGGCCGTCTTCGCGCTGCAGTCCGGGGCAAAGTTCGCCGCGGCCAACCGCCTGATGTACAGGAAGCGCCGGGATGCGTTCTGCGGCGAGCTGGTCAGTCACGGCTGGGGCGTGAATCTGCCGGAAGCGACCTTCTACGTCTGGACCCGCGTGCCGGTCGGTCACGAAACGGCACCGGCCGGCGAATCGGTGTCGCTCAGCTTCAGTCGCAAGTTGCTCTCGAACTGCCGGGTAATGTGCGCGCCCGGGACCGGATTCGGCCAGTACGGCGAAGGATTCGTCCGGTTCGCCCTGGTAGCGCCCGAGAAACAGCTCAAGCAAGCAGCGAGGCGCATCGGCAACTGGCTCAACGACATATGAGTCTGCCGGTATCGTCCATCGTTTTCGCATGGCGCTGGTAGTTCAGAAGTACGGCGGGAGCTCGATTGCGGACATCGAGCGCATCCGCCGGGTCGCCCGCCGGGTGGTTGCGACGCGCGCCGCCGGCAACCGGGTCGTGGTCGTTGTCTCGGCGATGGGCCGCACCACCGACGCCCTGACGAAGCTGGCGCATGAAATCGCGCCGAGCCCGCAGCGACGCGAGCTCGACATGCTGCTGACTGCGGGCGAGCGGGAGGCGATGGCGCTGGTGTCGCTTGCCATCTTCAGCGAAGGGCTGGAAGCGGTCTCGTTCACCGGTTCCCAGGTTGGAATCATCACCGACCGGTTCCACTCCGACGCTCGCATCGAGGAGATTCGCGGGGACCGGCTGCGCCGCGCCCTGCGCGGACGGCAGATCCCGATTGTCGCCGGGTTCCAGGGCGTGAGCCCGGAGCGTGAGATAACGACCCTCGGCCGCGGCGGCTCGGACGTGACCGCGGTCGCGCTCGCCGCCGCTTCCCTCACCATTCTCGCCGCATGGCTCGCCACGCGCAGCGCGGCGGCCTGAGTCGCTTTTCCCTCCCGCTTCATCCAACCTCAACAAGGAAGTCACACCGTGAAGAAACTGCTTGCCCTCGCTCTGGTCGCCGCGTTCCCGCTGCTCGCATCGGCCGCGCCCGAAGGCGTCAGCGTTATCGCCATCGACCCTCACG
>CAZVCQ010000192.1:0-6148 GCA_964626085.1 uncultured bacterium | reverse complement strand
GTGCAGCTTGACGTGTTGCCGGCCGAATCGCTCGCGGTCAACAACAGGTAGTAGATACCGTCCTCGAACTCCAAGGTGTTCCAGTAGCCAAGATGGACCGCCGGCCCCTGACTCGCCATCGAATCCGGATAGGCCGGCTCATAAGAGACCGAATCAGGGCTCACGGGCAGCCAGTTGGTGGAGTCCACGTTCTTGAAGAACAACCGTCGAGACTCGAAAAACGTGTCGCCCGCGACCTCGACCGGGTCGTAGGCCCAGCCGGTCACTTCGACCAGGCCGCTCACAAGCTGCCCGAGGTCAGGCAGGCTGATGTCCACGACCGGCGGAGTCGGGTCGAGGATGACGGTGTCGGCAAAGGGCAAGGCGTTCTCGGTACCGGCACTGTCCAAATAGATCGCCCTGACAATGTGCTGGCCCGCCGTGGAGCCTATATCCCATTGAGCCACCGAATCATACTGACCCCACCAGGCATACGCCGACTCGGGCTGGAACGCGTTGAGGGACACGTTGTCGGCCCACACGGTGCCCACGCCGGTCTCAAACCCCTCAGCCCGGACTCGCACCATCCCGCCTTGCCAGACCCAGCCTGATTCCGGAGCAGGCGTTTGCAGCAAGAACCGGGCCGAGAGGTTGTACCGGCCGGTGAGCGACAGCAGGTCGCCCGAGAACCCGGCCGAGTCAACCAATTGCCAGAGCGTGTCGTGCACTTCGGGATTGTCACTGATGCTCCAGAGCCAGAACGAGACATCGCCGACGGCGTCGCCGTCGTGCACGTGCGCCAGGACACTCGCCTCCAGCACACAGGAGTCACCGGCATAGGCCGCGATGGACTCGGCCGGTACGAACTGGGTCGCCTTTGACTCCCCAGCGGGCGCGACCGCGAGCTTGGCCATCTGCAGGCTCGTGTCATACCCGGACCCGGTGCCGGTGAAGCTCCAGCAACCGCCGGCCGGGTCGAACGTACCGTTCTCAACCAAATCGGCCCGTGGCCGGTTCATGAACCTCATGTTGCAGACGCCTGAAGCCGAGTCAGAAGCAGCCAGCCGCAGCGTGCGGGTCGAGCTCGACGCGAACTTCCCGCCATCCTCGATGATGATGCTGCCGTTCGGAGCAGTCGTGTCGAACACGACGAACGGATGTGTGGTATCTGGAATCAGGTCGCTCTCACCCCACGAGTCCTTCACCTGCAGGAACAGCTTGTACTTTCCCTGCCCCGACAGATATAGCCAGCTCGTGTCGAGTGCAACCTCTTCGTTCAAGCAGAACCACTCGGTCGTATCGCCGCCGTGCACCACCGTATCATTGAGTCCATACCACCACTGGACGAGACGTGCAGAGTCGCAGCCTACTGCACCTGTCGTGTCGGCACGCCACGAGTGAGACTCCAACTTGAGCAGTGAGAGGGGTGAGTCGCTGTGACTGCCGCAGAGCACGTCTATCAAGTCCCCGGACGGCAGCCAGGCCACGGAGTTGCGGCTGTATCCTCCGTTGTCATCCAGTCCGGCCTTCTCCACGAACTTCTGGCCCGGATTGACCTGGGCCGAGAACAGGTGTTGGCCGAGCCACAAAGGCGATACTATCAGGTGGTCAAACCTCATCGAGTCGGAGGCCCCAATGCCAATTGCGGGTCCCGGCGTTGTGGCGAACACCGTGCTGTCGCACAGGACCCGATACCAGATGGTGTCGAACGTAGCTCGGTTGCCGTGGTTTGACACGTAGACTGTGAAGACTGCCTCCTTACCGACCTGCAACGTCTTCGGCCATACCCGGAAGCTGTCCACGACCACGTCGGGCCGAATGAGCGACTCGCGGGCCGGCTCGGTGATGAAAACGGGCCGCGTATCCAGCGTGCAGGGCAACCATCCGTTGGTCGCAGCCGACTTGTCCAGCAGCGGTGGGTCATCGCCATAGTCCAAGTCGGTCGCTACCGCCGTGTCCGACCTCGCCGGCAGGTTGACGGGCAGAGCCGAAGGCACGACTTCGGTAGGACTCACCCAGGATACCCACGTCTTCTTCAGCGAGGCCGGATCCTCGAATTCGTACATCCACGCCAGCGCGTCAGTCAGGCTGTCGCCCGTCATCACCCGCCCGTTTAGCCGCTTGCCAAGCAGACTGGAATCCACCTGCTTCGCTGACCACCACTGCGGGAGTGGCTTCAGGTTTGTGGTCGTGTCCAGCAAACCCAATCCCAGGGTTAAGGAGTCACCATTCGCGGTCCCACGGTGCGACGTCAGCTCATACCAGTTCACTCGGTCATAGCCGCCCCGTGGATCTGCCAGACGCGCCCGTGCAGAGACCAAGAACTGGCAGAGATTGCGGGCTTGCATCAGCGTATCGGTGAGGGGACGCGCGTAACTGACTGTGTCAACTTTGTAGTACTCCCACCTCGGCCAGCCAATCTCAGTCACCCAAAGCTCCATGTCTGCGTGGCCCGCCGCCCGCATGACGGCTCGCGCCGTGTCCAGGTCGGCATCAAACTTGCTCTGGTCGAACCACATGCTGTCATATTCCGGGGCATGTCCCGTGTCGACGTGGTCCATGTACGGGTCCACCGACACGATGTCAAAGCAGTTCTCGACACCGCCGAAGCTGTGCTCAGCCAAGTCGAACATATGCCTCAGCCAAGTTTTACCCGCTTCCACGAGGGTATCGCCGGTCGAATCGCAGCCTCCAGTCTGCACACGCCAGACGTAGCCACCAATCACCTTCTGGTCGTGCCCCAGTTCCAACGCCGTCTGCTTGGCTATGTAGCACATCCTGACATACAGGCTGCAACGCTCGCGGGGCGTGTCGATTGGACCACCTTGTCTGTCCCTATAGTAATGCGTGTCTGGGTCCTGCCAGTTCCAACAAGCATTCGGTTCTCCCCACACCGCCCAACACTTGACCGTGTCGAGGCCGTCCATTATGCTGCGGCAGTAGCCTGCCCAGTAGTTCGTGTCAGCCGTCAGCGAATCGAACAGGTTGCGCGGTGGATATGGCCACGCCAGGCTATCTGGGACCCACGGTGGCGCGCTAGAGTACGAAGCTTTGTTCGGATTGCCGTAGGCCAGCATGCCTCGGACCTCAAATCCATTCGCTACGTAGGTGGAAACACGCTGACGGACGTAGTCGGGGTTATCATCCCACGCATCCCAAGTCCCCAGATCATCTCCGACGCATCTGATTCCGCCACCGTAGGCTTGATCAAGTGCAGAGTCCAGTCCTTCCGTGAACAAGTGTATCTGCACGGACAGCCACGTGCTGTCGATCGGATTCATCCTTCCGTAGACCCGCATGCAGAGGTCGGGCGCCGTCCCAGGCGGTGGCTGCAACTGCCCGCCGCCAATCACAATGTGGCCGTAGTCGTACGCGTTGTTGTCGTAGTAGTACTGGATCGAGTCCGCGCCGCTGCGGGTGAAGCGAAACTCATACTGCTTGCCTTTGGTGAAGGCTTCGCCGGGTTCCATCGTGATGTTGTCGAACTTCAGCCAGACGTGGTCGCGTTGCGGTATTACGTTCTGTTGCGACGCTACCGGGTCACCCGTGAGGGCTTCATTGATGGCAAGGTTGTAAGCACCGCCGTTGCCCTTTTCCCCGGCGAATAGCTCAACGTAGCCTCCCGACGCGGCGTCCAGTTCGTCCCAGCAACAGGTCAGTACCTCGCTGACACCAAGCACTGGACCAGCCTTTCCGCTCATGGCGGCTGTCTTAGGCTCTATGTGATAGGCCGTAACTAACGCACTTACGGCAGTTACAGCGCCAACCAACAGCAAACAAGCGTTCCTCATTCCTTATCTCCTATTGATAACAACCTTCCCGATTGCATTCACGCCTTTTCCTTCAAGCCGCAGAACGTACACGCCCGAGGACAGACGTGACAGGTCCACGAGCCATCGTCCTGACTCTCCATCGCGCTGGGCAGGCATTGTCGCCCTCATCACCTCCCTTCCAGATACGTCGAACACGGCCAGCTTAGGGTCCTCGCAAAGAACCTGGCCCCTTATGACCAGCCTGCCGTCTGTAACTGACGGCCTAATGGTCAGGCCATTCTGCTGGCCAGCATCGATCCTTTCTTCGATGCCCGTTGGCAGGGTCTCGAACACGCACACCCCGCCCTCGGCACAGCAGGCATAGAGATACGGAGCTGCGTAGACGAGGCGTGGCGTCCATTGAGGGACGCTGGCCTGTCCAATCAGCCGCAAGTCACCCGGGTTTGACACGTCTAAGATGCGAATGGCGACTTCACTGACATAAGCCTTCGTCCCAACTACAGCGACGTCCTCGCCGTCGTAGCTTGGCAGGCGAATGCTGTCTAGCAGTCGCGGCGAAGCTGGATTGGCTACGCTCAGTGTCCAGAACTGCGCGTTCTGGCCGACCGCATACAAGACTGTATCCACCGCGTCCAGGCCCCAGACGCCTCCGCCGAACTCGCCCGCGACAAACGGGCTGTCCGGCTGAGCCAAGCTCACGACAAGGAGCGGAAGACCTGCAACGTAGGCGAACGTACCTGCCACCGCCAAGTCGTAGCCTGAGTACGTGCTCGTCACGCAGCTCCCCACCAGTACCGGCTCTCGCGGCCTTGCGACGTTGACGACCTGGAAACGGTTCGCCTCGGCGATGTATAGGAAGCTGTCTCGCAGCACCATGTCCTCGGGCCGGTTGTAGACGTTCACACCGCCGGCGGAGACAGGTCGCGACGGGTTAGAGATGTCGATGACCCTCAGGTCTTGCAGTGACGGCCAAAAGCCCATGTATGCAAAGCTGTCCCGGATTGCCACGGAGTGCGTCTCAATCGGCGGCTGGCTGTCCACACCGCCCAGTTGTACCGGTCGACTAGGGTCGCTGACGTCCAGCACTCCCATCCCGTAGCCGCCCTCGGCAACGCCAGCTATCTGGCCATCGATGCTGATGTCGTACGACAGCCCCGCGGCGAGTATGCCGGTGTCGAGACGCGGGGCACTCAGGCTGGCCAAGTCGATGACTGCGAGTCCCTTGAGTCGGTCGGCAACGTACGCCAGGCGGTCGGGCAGGCGTGCCCATACGCCCCAGTTGTCGCCGGGCGTAGCGCATGTGCCAACGAGCGAGGGCGCTGTGCTGTCGGCGATGTCCATGATGCAGAACTCATGCCCGCCAGTGTAGTAGCCGGATAGAAACGCCAGGCTGTCATCAAGGTAGATGTCGTAGCCGCCACAATTGTCGACCGAGCTGAGTGCAACTGGGGCCGACGGGTTCCGAATGTCTAGCATCATGAACCGCAGCCAGTCTGGTTCGTTTGGGTTGCCGAGGGTGGCACAGCAGATGTTCCCTCTGGCGGCCACCGAGATAGCCCAGCCGGGATAGCTTCCGACTCGGTGAGGATGGGCCGGGTCGCTGACGTCAATCGTGAACAAGTTGTCCCAGTCGCCCAGCACCGCCGTGTTGCCCGCCACCGTCACGGCGTCACCACTGTCACGGCACCAGCCGGTCAGTGTCAGATTGTCCGGGTCGGCCAGATTGTAGACTTTGAAGGTGTCGTTGGACGGAGAGCTCGTACGGCTGGTCACGTAGGCGAAGCTGTCTCGGATGCAGAAGTCCGACAGGCGAGTCAGAACCCGACCTCGAAACACAGGCAGTGCCGGGTCGGCGACGTTCCAGACCTCCAGTCCCGCTGCGCCGGTGCTGACGCCGACATAGAGGAGTGAATCCCTGACGGCAGCTTGTACAGCCAGACCCGAAGCCTGTAGTTCCGAAATGACTCTGGGGCTATCTGGGTTGCTGAAGTTGATGATGGCGACCTCGCTGCCAAGAGAGAGGAACACCAGTGAATCCCGGCCGGTAACCTCGTACGACGGACCACGGCCGTACTTGCCCACAAGCCGAAGGCCGGTACTCTCGGGTGCACGTGATTCGTAGGACTCCGGCAGGTCAATCTCACGTTCCGTCAGCCACTTCGCCCGCATGCGGGGATGAACCTGCGCGAGCGAATCGTACAGGGTGCCGCGCTCCTGGAATGACGGCTCGCGGCCATGAACAAACGCCACCCCGAACAGCAGGAGAAGGACGGCACTCCACCACCACAGTCTCATGGCCTGATTGTAGAACTCAACATCAGGAAGTCAAGCCGCAGTCGCTTCCCTAGTCCCGACGTTGCGTCTTGAGAGGTGGCGAAAGAGAGAGGCTGCTCCGC
>CAZVCQ010000191.1:0-6163 GCA_964626085.1 uncultured bacterium | reverse complement strand
TATGTGCCGGCTCAGTCTCGTGAACTGGCTGGCCAATCACTTGGGCGAGAAGTACAGACTGCTGCTCTACCGTGCCGTGTTCGCTGGAGACCAGCAGGGCAAGGACGAAGCAGACGCGGAACTCGCAGCACTGAACCTCTGGCCAGAGCTGAACCGGCTGCTCCGTGCAGTCACAATTTGTGACCCGGCTTGTGGTTCCGGCTCGTTTCTCGTTGGAATGCTCCTCGTGCTGGACGACCTGCTGGCCCGCGCCAATGCCCAGTTGGGAATCGAGGAGAGCGCCTATCAGCGCCGCCGCCGAATCATCGGGTCGAGTCTCTATGGCGTAGACGTAATGGACTGGGCCGTACACGTCACCGAGTTGCGCCTCTGGCTCCAGCTCGTCGTTGAGACCGAACTGAAGCCGGGTGAGCTGGTTCTCGTCCCGCTGCTGCCCAACCTCTCGTTCAAGGTCCGGCAGGGAGACAGCTTGGTTCAGGAAGTCGGCGGCATCAATTTCGGTCTGCACCGTTCGCATATGGAGTTGCCACCAGCCATTAAGGGCAAGATAACCCAGTTGCAGGGCAAGAAACTCAGATTCTTCCAAGGCGACACGCAGGGCCAGTCCGAGGAACTGCTCAAGGAGGAAGAGAAACGGCTGTTTCAGGACGCGCTCACCCATAGGCAGCACGCCTTGGTTGAGGAAGTGAAGTCGCTTACGCGCAGCATTGCATCTCCGCCCGAGCAGATGACTCTCGTTGGCATCAGCCAGGCAGAGCCGAAACGACTTGACTTGCTGGTAGCCGGGTGGACGCGGGAGAAGGAAGAGAAGCAGGCCGAGCTTGGACGGGTGGAGAAGGCGCTGGCCGCCATCAAGACAGCCAAGGACATCCCGTTCGTCTGGGACATAGCGTTCGTAGAGGTCTTTGAAGGCGAGAAGAGAGGTTATGATATCGTCGTTGGCAATCCTCCGTATGTGTGCCAAATGGACATCGCGCCACCGAACGCCAGCGAGTCGGACTACCCCGCAGCCAAGTGGCGCGAGTTGAAGACCTCGTACAAGACTAAGCTCCGCGAGTCGGTCGTGGCAGCGTATCCCGATTTCTTCCGAGGTCGGCAGCCGGACGCCAGGAGCGACCTTTACATCTACTTCTACTTCCACGGCCTGACGCTGCTCAACCAGACCGGCTGTTTTAGCTTCATCACGTCCAACTCTTGGCTCGACGTCGGCTACGGCAAGGACCTGCAAGAGTTCCTGCTCCACCAGAGCCACGTGAAGCTGGTGCTCGATAACGAGGCCAAGCGGACTTTCGCGCAGGCCGACGTGAGCACGGTCATAGTGCTACTCACGGCGCCCAGCGACCGGCGCGATGATGGCTTAGCCAAGACCGCTCGGTTTGTGGTGCTCAAGAAGCCATTTGAGCAGGTTGTCTCTGCCGGTGCGTTCGCTAGCATTGAGGACCAGACGGAGCGATATGCCGACACCAATGTCCGCGTCGCGCCGGTCCTGCAGCGGACGCTGCTCGAAGACGGTTTCGAAGCTGCCGGAGAAGACGAGTCGGTATCTCCATCCGCCGAATCTCGACGGCTGTCCGCGTCGGGTCCACTCATCAGGGTTGCCCGCTACATTGGCGACAAATGGGGCGGCAAGTATCTCCGCGCGCCGGACGTATTCTGGACCATCATGGAGAAGGGCAAGAGCAAGTTGACGTCCCTCGGCGGCGTCGCAGACGTGCGGTTTGGAATCAAGACCGGCGCGGATGACTGGTTCTACCTCACACGTAGTCAGGTGTCGCAACTCGGTATCGAGAGACAGTTCTTGCGGCCAGTGCTGACCAACCCTGGAGATAGAAATCTCCCGGGGATTCTCGTCACAGATGCGCAGGCTGACAAGCTCATGGTATTTGTCCATGCCAACAAGCGCGACCTGAGAAGCAGGGGGCTTCTTAAGTGGATTCAAAACGGCGAGACCGTTTCCTACAAGGGACGCGGAGCCACATCCAGCATCCCTGCGCAGAGGCCCAGCGTAAGAGGCCGCAAGAGATGGTACGAATTGCCGCGACGCGAGCCAGCGCCTATTCTGTGGGTCGAGGTCAAGAAGAGGCGGTCGTTCACCCTCCTTAACCAAGCGAGTCTGCTGGCGGACCGCAGCTTCTACGATGTGATACCCCATCGCGGCGACCCCGAAACCATTTGTGCATTGATGAATTGTACGGTGACAGCGATGTTCTGCGAAATACAGGGTAACGCCCCGGGTGGCAGCGGAGCCGGCGTGCAGATGACGTGCGCGGAGGTGCGTCGACTCCCTATTCTGCGTCATGACGAACTGACCGAACGGCAACGGGCAGATTTGCTGTCAGCGTTCCGCACCATGTGCAAGCGTGCGATGCTGCCGATGCCCCTTGAAGTTGGTATGGATGACCGTCGGGCGCTAGACATGGTCGTTGCGGAAGTGCTGAAGCTGGACGCGGCGGTGCTCTCCGACCTGTATGGAGCGGTCGCAGGCATGGTTGAGGCCAGGCTGAAGAAAGCCGGGAGCGTGTAGGCGATGGCGGTCTTCGTGCTCGGTGCCGGTGCCACGCGCGGGGCGAGCTTCGTGGATGTGATGAAGAACCCGTGTCTTCCGCCGCTTGATAGCGACTTCTTCACACAGCTCCAGCGCATCCAGAGCGCGAAGCACCACGAGACCGTCGACAGCGTCATTCGGGACACAACCGAGTTGTTCGGTAGGAACTTCGCCGTGACAATGGAGGCGGTGTTCACGACGTTGGAACACACAATGAGAATGGTCAGGACCACAGGGGAACGCAGGGAATTCAAGTACGCGGACTTGGTGAGGAAACGGGACAACCTGACGCAGGCGATTGCGGCGCTCTTTGAGGAGTCGCTATGCTCGGGTAGAGACATGCTGGAGTGTGAGCATCACCGAAGGCTCGTGAACTACATGGTGCCGGCCGACAGCATTATCAGTTTCAACTATGACTGCCTTGTTGACCATATGCTTAAGAAGGCAGGAGATAACAGGTGGAACCCGAGATACGGGTACGGCTTGGCGCTCCGGAAGAAAGGCGCGCTGCGGGGCGGATACGAGTGGTGGACGCCGTCGCAGCCGGCGGCGATAAAGCAGACCGTCCACTTGTACAAGCTGCACGGGTCACTGCATTTCTCAGAGAACGTCCGAACCAGCGTGCTCATGCTCAAACAGCGGCCCTATACGCGGCAGCACGGGTTGCTGAGATTCGCTATAATCCCTCCCGAGTCGTACAAGCGCTATGATGAGGGATTCTTTGCTAGGCTGTGGAGGGGGGCCGGTGATGCCATCCACGCAGCCGAGACGCTCGTGTTCATAGGGTATTCCATGCCCGAAACTGACCAACACTCAAATGCGTTCTTTCGGACCAACATACGGAAGGAATCGCTCAAGTCGTTAGTGGTGGTTAATCCCGACCGTGCTGCCAGAAGACGAATCCGGTCGGTCGTTCGTGTGGGATTGACAGAGGGCAGTCGCGTTCACAGCTTCGATACACTGGCTGAATTCGCAGCTTGCAGCCGCTCGCTGTGGGAACCAAGAGCTGCGCCACCGAACGCACCGCCTAGGCTGCTGCCGCCGCCGTCCGTTCCGAGTCCAGCGCCATGACCGAGAATCCGGGGTCTGTAACCGGATTGGGCGCGGCGCGGATAGTCCTGCGCGAACTTGGCAGGTTCCACGACGACCCGCATGAGCGACCTCGGTGAACTGCCCCGCCTCTTTGACTTTCCAGCCCGAATGCGTCTCCTCGAATCCGGATTCCGGAGGTTTCCAGAGAAATGCGGACGGCTTTCCGGGAAACCCCGCAAAACCTCGCGAGTTTCTCCGAAAACCCTATTAGTTGGGCAGAACGACCAATGTCCATCATTTCCCATTCACGTTTTCTCACGAATTCGCGTGGTTTTCCGGGAAACCCCGTGAATCCCCGGGAATCCCGCCGAAATCCCCGGTAGTTCGGCACAGCAATTCTAACCCCACCCCCTTTCCACGCAATGATCCGGATGATTCCGGAAAATGCCCGGGCATTCCAGCTAAACTGCATCTTATTGCCCGAAAGGCCGCAACTTATGTGTGTCCGGATGGAACACATTCGGCCAGCGAGTGTCGTTGACACGAACCGCCGGGTTGCTAGTATGTGTCGTACATATGGGAGGCTTCATGACCAAACCGCAACCCCTCGTTCTGAAAGGCAAGCCAGGCCACTGGGTAGCCGTGTCCAGCGACAATAAGGTTGTTGCTGAGGCGCGTACCCTGCAGGCGGTCGCCAAAAAGGCTGAGGATAAGGGAGCCAAGTACCCCGTATTCGCCCGGATTCCGCGCGCCAACTGCACGCTGATTCTGTAGGGGATCGGCCGCTTTGACGGTCCTGGCGCATCCTTACACCAAGTTCGCGCTAAACCCTCCAAGCCCGGCCTTTCCGAAGCTAACGCACAGGTTTCGTCCTCTCATTCCAGTGACGCTTGTGCACGGCGGCAAGCCTGTTTCCCTTTACGCAATTGTCGATTCGGGTGCCGATACATCAATATTCGGCCTTGAGGTCGCCAAGTTCCTCGGCATCGATGTTCACACTGGCACGAAAGAGGCATTTTGTGGGACGTCTGGCAAGGAGCAGATAGCATACTACCACGACATGACTCTCCAGTTCCGAGATGGGGTCGACGCGAACACCGCCGTGGTATACCGCGCCATCATTGGGTTTACTGATCTGCCTGAAGCAGCAGCCGGACTGCTTGGCCAGGTCGCGTTCTTTGACCACTTCGTGGTCACATTCAGCCAGAAGAAAGAACAGGTGCTGCTCCGCTACGACAGCTAGCCAGCGTTATCGACGTCCGTAGCCGGTTCACACGCGACCGAGCCGCATCTTCAGTCCACCCCAAGCTTGAACACCTGCCTGCAGATTGCCTTGAGTACTTCCGGCGTGCAGCCGTAGCGCACGGGCCTACGGCTGACAGCTCACGGCTTACCGCCCGCGGGCTTGCGAATGGCCGAGGCCGGGCTATACTGTCGTCAAGGAGAACCACCAATGAAGTTCGTGATTACGATGTTCCGGGATGAGGATGGCATGTTCGTCGCCGATTGTCCGGCGATTCCTGGCTGCGTAAGTCAGGGCAAGACCGAGGAAGAGGCCGAGCGCAACATCCGCGAGGCCATCCAGGCGTGCCTCGAAGTCAGAGCCGAGAAGGGCATGCCGTTGACTATCTCCACCCGCCAAGTCGAAGTCGCAGTCTGATGCCGCCGGTTCCGCTGCTGCGCCCGCGCGAGGTCGTCCGGGCATTTGAGCGCCTGGGTTGGAGTGTCGCCCGTCAGCGCGGCAGTCACATCGTAATGACGAAGCCGGGTCACATCGCCACACTGTCCATTCCCGACCATCCCGAGGTCGCGCGCGGCACGCTCCGCACCCTCATCGCCAAGGCCGGACTGACCGTCGAGGAATTCGTGTCCGCAGCCGAGCGCTGATGGGCGCGCCGCCTACGGCTCACGAGTTTCAGCCTGGGCGGAGATCTCCAACCTGAAAACCTGCTCGCAGATCGCCTTGAGCACTTCCGGCCGCAGGCCGTAGGAGGTCCAGTAGTCAATCGCTGCCGAGGCGAGTTGGCGCAGGGTTTCACCCGAGTGCTGGCGGAAGAGTTTGTCGAGGTGGAGGGCGAAGTTGCGGTAGGGGACGAACTGGATGGGCGGGACCCCGCGTTCCATGAGCAGTTGCTTGACCTGAGTGAAGCGGAGTTCGGAGCGTTCGGCCGCGGTGCGGTAGTTGTAGGTCTGACCGGCTGAGTTCCCGTCGGCCCGGCAGGGGATAGAACCCTGCCGGACCGCGTTTCCGTAGCGCCGGGTGGCGCGGTCTACCGCAATCTGCCGGCGGACATCCGGCTTCACGATTCCTCCACAGACGACGCCGAGTCGCCCTGCTCGGTTCTACGGTCGCGAAGCGTCACGGAGCGAAGCGGAGTCGAAGGGTCTTTCAGGACATCCACAGATTTCACAGATTCCGCAGATGCCTGGGCCGGAGGGCTATCCACAGATTCCACAGATTTACACAGATTAGGGTTCCGGACGGTTGAGGAATCTCCCGCAATCGGTGTAATCGGTGGATGAGAGATCCGGGCCTGGACATCCGCAGATTCGGTCCTGCATTCGTCATTTCCACTTTGTACTTCG
>CAZVCQ010000190.1:0-6208 GCA_964626085.1 uncultured bacterium | reverse complement strand
GGGCGCTGGTGTGCTGCTCTTCACATCGGACCGTGCTCCGATTGACATAATGCCCCTATCCGGCGGGTACATGATTGCGGCCGCACGTCCGGATGACGTACGCGCTCAGCGAATAGACGGCCAGGGCCAGCTTCTCTGGGGCGCGGATGGTGTCAATGTCTACCGCACAACGCCAGGCGGCGTACTCATGTTTGCACGCGTCATTCCCGGGCCCGATAGTTCCAGCTTTATGATCTGGACAGAGGAACGCAACGACACGACGGATGTATATGCACAGTTTGTGAGCGGCACGGGTGAGCGGCACTGGGACAGTCTTGGGATAGACGTCGGCTCGACGAACGCGGACCAAGACCAGTACTTCGGTTGCGTCGCAGGTGGCAGAGACGGGTTCATCGTCTCGTGGCCGCGCAACTCCCGCGGACCTACCCGTTGGGACATCTATGCCCAGCACGTCGACGCGGCCGGACATCTGCTCTGGGGCGAGCCGGGACTGGGCATTGCTGTCGACAGTGGATACGAGTCGCGCGTCCCCTGTGTGGTGACAGACGGGCGACAGGGAGCCATCATCATCTGGGCCGTGGGCGGCGGGTTGAAAGCACAGAGAGCCGGGGATGTCACCGGAGTTGTCAGTCCGGTGCCCATGTCGCCAGGCCAGGCCGCCGTGCGTGTGAGCCCGTGTCCGGCGCGGACAGCGGTCGAGATACTTCTGTCCCGAGAATCCGAGTGCGTGACCATAGCGGACGCGCTCGGCAGGATTGTGCGGGAATTGCGCGTGCCGCATGGGGCCCTGAGCACGACTTGGGATCTGCGGAACGTGAATGGGTCCAGGGTCCCTGCGGGAGTGTATGTCTTCCGGCGGCGTGAAGACGGCACGTTGCTTGGAAGAGTGGTTGTTGTGAATCCGTGAGCATCTAGAGATGAGGTGGCGATGACGAAGTCTCTGTCAGTCATAGCCCTCGCCGTCGCGCTGGGCGCGGGGTTGGTCTTTGCCGAGGGCCAGGTCTTCTGGCAGGAGGGCGGAGTTGTCGTCTGCGACAGCACGGCGTCCGGTGGGCAGGCTGCCGTGTCCGACGACTCCGGCGGTGTGTTTGTCGTCTGGTGTGACCGGAGGGGAGAGAACGGGAGCATCTGGGCTCAGCACCTGGACCGCGACGGGAATGCGGTGTGGCAGCAGAACGGGGAGTTTGTCAGAGACGGCAACCGTCGAGGCATCAACCAGATCTCGGCGCTCTCCGATGGTCGAGGAGGGCTGGTTGCGGTCTGGCAGGAAAGTGATGAATTGGTACCACACGACAGGCATCAGGTTACGGCGCAGCGCCTTGACGCGTCCGGTACGGTTCTCTGGGACTCAGGTGGCGTTGTCGTGACCGGCGCTGACTCAGGCTTCACCTACGAGGTCGCGGCGGTGTCGGACGGTAGCGGCGGAGCGATAGTGGGGTGGACGGTTGTGGCGTGGGATTCCACGGGAGTCGACTCGCTGGTCGTACAGCGGATTGACAGCTTGGGAAACCTCTGCTGGGGCGATCCGGGCTTGGTGATGGCTACGAAGTACGTCGAACTCGAGCCACCCGAGATATGCTCGGACGGCGCGGGCGGTGCATGTATCGCATGGCACGTCAGCGGATGGAACGGGTATCCGGTCGCGCAGCACGTGGACAGCGACGGGCGCACGACTTGGCCTGGCGTCGGGGTGTCGCTTCTCCCGCCGGGCTGGTTCTTGCGTCGCATGACTCGCCTGTCGGCAGGGTACATGATAGCAGGTATGATGGTAGACAGCATGAATGCGCAACGAATAGACGACCAGGGCCAACTCCTCTGGGGCCCTGATGGCTGTCCCGTCTATCGCCACGGGACACCGCGCCGTACACACGTCTTTCATGGGCCTGACAGCTCCAGCTATGTGGTCTGGACCGAGGAACGTGCGGGCGACATTGGCATGTACGCGCAACTCCTGAACGCCTCGGGTGAGCGGCAATGGGACAGCCTTGGAGTAGAAGTCGGTTCGACGAACGACAACGAGTCCTCCCTCTTCGGGTGTGTACCGGCTGGAGCCGGGTTCATAGTTTCGTGGCCATACAACTCCGGCGGGCCTACGGATTGGGACACCTATGCTCAACACGTGGACACAGCCGGGCGACTGCTCTGGGGAGACCCAGGGCTGGGTATCGCCACCGACAGCGGAAGGCAGATGTGGACGCCCTGCGTTGTGACAGACAAGCGGCAGGGAGCAATCATCGTTTGGGGAAACGTGTACTACCCAAGCGTACGTGTTGTGCTGACCGCGCAGAGAGTCGGGGACGTTGTGGGGGTTGCTGGCCCTGTGTCCACGACCCGGCCCCAGATCGCCATTCCATCACGCCCGAGTCCGGCACGCAGCGCGGTTGAGGTGTATCTGCAAAGACCGTCCGAGAGCGTGAACATTGCCGACGCGCTCGGCAGGGTTGTGCGGGTCTTGCCGGTGCCTAGAGGAGAGACGAGGGCAACCTGGGACCTGAGAGACGTGAAAGGGACTAGGGTCCCCGCCGGCGTGTATGTCTTCCGGCAGCATGGCAGCGGCACGATGCTGGGAAGAGTCGTCGTTGTGAATCCGTAACCAGTCACTGAAGGAGGAAGGATGTACAAGGTAGTGCTAGCCCTGGTAGCAACGATGGTCGCAGCCACGGTGTTGCAGGCCGCTCCGGTTGCGACCGTGAAGTTCTCGATGGAAGAACTCACGTTCGGGCAGTACGTACATGGAAAGGACACGTTCCAGATTCCGCACGTTGCGGGCACGTCGTTTGGGACGGACTCGGTGGGCGCACCGAGCTTGCCGTTCAAGACGGTCACATTGCTGATTCCCCAGGACCGGACCTGCGCCAGCGTGAACGTCACGTATGCGAAGTCGCAGGTTCTGGACGGGGATTGCTACGTCTGCCCGACCCAGACCCCGGTGATAATCGGCGAACAACCCGGGCCGTTCATTGAGCCGGACTCCGCGATCTACGAATCAGACTCCGCGTTTCCGCGGGCCGCGGCATCCCCGTTGCATGAGGGGTACAGATACGGATACAAGCTCGTGACGGTCCGTGTCTATCCGCTCACGTACCGACCGGCCAGCCGTGAGTTGACGTTCTACAGCGAGATACGTCTGTCCCTCGACTTGGAGGCCTGCGAGAACACGGCCGTCCCGGTGCTGCGACGGAGCTCGGTCGCGCAAGGGCACATAGAGCGAGTGATTTCCGGGACGGTCTCCAACCCGGAGGATGTGAGAGGGTACTCCTTGGGTAGAGGGTTCCGATTGGAGGGCGGGTCCGGCGAACCAAGGCGGCTCGTCATCACCGACCTGCCATCGCTCCAAGGGAATTGCGTTGACTACGTGCTGATAACGACCGATGAGCTGGCCGATGCGTTCAGACCCCTGCAAGACTGGAAGACCAGGAAGGGCGTCGTGACGGCGACAAGAACGGTTGGTTGGATAGACGAGCACTACACCGGGTGCGACCGCCAGGAACGCATACGCAATTTCATCAAGGACGCTCATCGCAGCTGGGGTACAGCCTGGGTGCTGCTGGGCGGAGACACGCGCTTCATACCCTCTCGATGGACTTCGTCCATTGGTGGTGGCTCCTCCGGTCCAACAGACATGTATTTCGAATGTCTGGACGACAACTGGAATGCCAACGGCAACGACATCTTTGGCGAGGACTTCGACCATCCAGACCAGGAAGCCGACGTCGAACTCGGCCGTGCTCCGGTCGAGGATTCCGCTGAGGTGGCCGTTTTTCTGGACAAGAGTCTGACCTACTCGAAGACCCCGCCTTGCAGCACGGGCGACGACTACCTGTCCAGAATCCTGATGGCCGCCGCAGGCGACGGAGAGCGATATCTGGACACAATGGGGACCCCTAATCCGCTATTCGGTTTCGGCTGCATCGTGAAAGAGGACATCATCAGCATGCTCGACGTCGACACCGTCTGGCCCGATATGCAGGAGTGGGAGTTGTACGGACCGCAGCAGGACCCGTTGGGTCCTCCCTACAGGTGGGTCGGCGACGAACTGCTCTCCTCCGAGTCGTTTGAGCGCGAGTTGAGGCGCGGGTATCACTTCGTGAATCACTTCGACCACTCCTCGCCATGGTCGCTCGGCGCGTGGCAGTGTTCCACCATTCCAGGCCATGACAAGATCCTCCGGCAGTCGCAGGTCGAGGGCCTTGACAATGCCCCCCGCTACTCAATAGTCTGGTCCGGCGGCTGCTCTCCCTGCGCGATAGACCACGAGTGCATCGGCGAGGCCTTCATGAACAACCCGTTCGGCGGAGCCGTTGCCTTCATCGGCAACTCGAGGCCAGCGCGTTGGGATCAGGATTGCATGGACGCAATGTTCTTCAGTGCGATCTTCGATTCTTGCTTCCCTACGCTTGGAGCGGCGTTCAACCACCAACAGCTGGGAAGCCACAGCCTCGCCATGACCAAGAACAAGCAGTTGCTCGGCGACCCGGAACTCAGGTTCTGGACGGTCGGACACCCGCAGCCGCTCCAGGTGGCGTTCTCGGACACCATCCTGCTCGGCGAGCAGGGCCTTGAGGTCACAGTGACGTCCAATTCGGCGCCGGTGTGCTCGGCGCTGGTGTGCGTCTACAAGACGGCCGAGGATGGCCAGATTGAGGTCTATGCGCGAGACAGCACCGATAACAGCGGATCGGTGACGCTCTGGATTCGGCCCGAGACCGCAGACGAGATGTCGGTCGTGGCGACCGCATACAACTACCTCCCGGCTGAGAGCACGTGCACCGTCGTCTCAGGCGGCGATCCCTACGTCAGGTTCGGCTCGTGCCTGCTCATCGACGACGACACTTTCGATTTGAGCAACGGGAACGGTGACCACATTGTCAATCCTGGTGAGACGTTGGAGGTGACGATCGAGCTTCAGAACACGGGCGTCGGCACGGCCACAGAAGTCACCGCCGACCTTTCAACGTCGGATGCGTATGTGACTGTGCTGCAGTCGCACGGTGAGTTCGGCGACATCGCTGCCGAATCATCCGCGATCGGAACTCCCCCCTACGTTTTCAAGGTCGACTCGTGCCGCCCGGAATCGCTGCCGAATATCGAGTTCACTCTGGTAATTGCGGGGTCCGGCGGCACCTTCTGGACGGACGAGTTTCGGCTGCCGATGCTGGCCGACAGCGCGGCTATAGGCGGAAGCCGCCTTGTGGAGGGACCGCAGGGTACATTCACGCTTGATTCGCTGGCCATCACTAACTACGGATGGGGGGCAGCCGCCGGTGTCGAGGCGGTTCTGACTACGCAAGACTCCTCGTACGTCGTAGATGACAGCCTCTCGGCCATAGGCGACATCAGCGCCGGCAGCACGGCAGTCAGTTTCGACTCGTTCGTCTACCGCTATGTAGGACAGGATCCTAATCGCCCGCCGGAGCAGTTTCTGCTCACCATGCGCGACAGATACGGACGGTCCTGGCAGCGCGAGATAGACATGGTGGCCCCGCCGGCCCCGGCTTCGATTTCGTACCGCGATGTTGGCGACGACTACATTCAGGTGACGTGGGACTCGGTCCCGGTTGCCGATCTGAGGGGCTACCAGGTATATCGGAGCGGCAGCTCCGGCGGGCCGTTCGAGCGGGTGAATGAGTTCATCGTTGACTCGAACGCCACGTACACGGATGAAGGTCTAACGCCGTACACGCGGTACTACTACAACGTGACGGCTGTCGACTTCTCCGGCAACGAGGGACCGCCCTGCAGCACGGCAGTGGAGGTCTGGACAAACCCACCGTATCAGGCCGGATGGCCGGTAAAGACAGCGAGTGGTTTCCAGCAGCGAACGTCGGGCGTGTGCGGGAACGTCATTGGCGACGACAGGCTGGAGGTGGTCGCGGTAATGGGATGCAGTATTTACGTCTGGACGGCGGACGGCCAGAGGGTAGCGGGCTGGCCCAAGGGGCTGGGAATCGTTCCGCACTCATGTCCTGCGCTCGCGGACGTGAATGGTGACGGCTACGATGAGATCATCCTCGGAGTCAGTGATACGCAATGGGTCTATGCGTGGGACAGCGCCGGCACGAGCCTTCCCGGTGCGTGGCCGGTCCAGACTCCGCCGCAGTTCACGGGTTCAGTTGCGGTCAGCGACGTGAACCAGGACGGGACTCTCGAAATTGGGGTCTTCGCGTCTTTGTGTGGGTGATTTCGGCTCGTTTGCACGCTTTTTCTC
>CAZVCQ010000189.1:0-6214 GCA_964626085.1 uncultured bacterium | reverse complement strand
CGTTGCGCCCGACTTCGCCCGCCTTGGTCACCGCGTACTTGACCGAGGGCGGACCAATTACCTGCACGATGAACGTCGTCGCAGTGACGACCGCGACTATCGTTGCCGATACTTCCGGGTGGCTGGAGAAGACCTGTGAGGAAAGCACGGCCAGGCCGATGGCGACGCCGGCCTGCGAGAAGAGACAGAAACCCAGGTAGCGTCTTATCACCTCCGGCGCGGCCGCCAGGCGCGAACCGAGCCAGACGCCGGCGAACTTACCGCCGGTGCGGCCGACAACGTAAACCAACGCAGTCAACCAGATCAGCCCGGTCATCGCCCCAATCTTGAGCCGGGCGCCGACCAGCACAAAGAAAAGGACGAATATCGGCGGGGCGAAACGCTGGACAATGCCGAACACATCCTCGCCCTGTTTCCCCGCCAAGTTGGCGTAGAGCGAGCCGAAGGCCATGGCCGCGAGTATCATGTCAACGCCAATCGCCTGCGAGATGCCGACGAGCAACAGGATTGACCCCAGCGCGAAAGCCAGGATGAGCTCTTTCTCCCGGGTGCGGACACTGATCCAGCGGAATGCGAGTGCCACCGCTCCGCCCAACCCGAGCGCGCCGGCGATTTCATAGAGCGGCCGGACAACGGTCATGACCGAGAACCGGCTGTGGTCGAGCGCGGTCCGCGCAATGGCCGAGGCGAAACCATAGAGCAGCAGGGCCAGGCCGTCATCCAGCGCGACGATGGCCACGACCATGGTTGTCAGCACGCCCAAAGTCCGGTATTCCCAGAGCACGTCGACCGTGGCTGCCGGCGCCGTGGCCGATGCGATCGCGCCGAGCAGCAAAGCCAGCGGCCAGTTGCGCGTGACCAGGCCGACCAGCAGCGTCACCACCACGAAAGCTCCCAGCCCCTCTGCGAACAGGATGATCATCGCCCGTCGGCCATGACGGCGGAACACGTCGAGTTTCAGTTCGCCGCCGATCATGAAGCCGATGATGCCCAGGGCGAGAAGGCTCAGTGGGGCCAAACCTTCGACCGTGTTCGCGTCGATGACATTCAAGCCGGTCGCGCCCAGCAGCACGCCAATAACGATGTAGGCGACAACCTGAGGAATCTTCAGCCGTTTGAACAACCGGGCGCCGACCGTGCCGAGCAAGACCGCCAGAGCGACGGTCAACATGATATTGAACTGGAATCTCATAGCGTTTCGTTCTCGGGTTGGGCCGACGGTGGCCGCGCGCCCGGCCGGCAATCGGTCTGACGGCCCGACTGCCAAGGCTGCAGATGATAGTGGAGCAACGGAAGGTAGTCAAAGGTTTTGCCTCGCCCGCGTATTTGACAACCTGCACCTCATCGCCTAGCATCGTATGAGAATCGACGATGACTCCGACCCAAAGACGGTCCGAGCACGGGCAGGCCATGGCAGGCGCCCCGTCGCCGGCGATGCTCGCGGTGCGAATCGCGGACCAAAGGTCTGTTCCGTAGATGGAGGTGAACATGCTGCCGATCCGCAGAATCCTGGGCTCGACCGACTTCAGCATGGCCGGGTATCCGGCGGTCCTGGCGGCAGGTGAGCTGGCCGGGCACTTCGGAGCCGAACTCGTCCTCCTGCACGTAGCGCAACCGGCTCCGGCCGTGCCGCTCGTCCCCTCCGAGCGCATGGTCATGCTGCCGGGCGGGTCCGAGACTGAGAAGTACGAACGGGACGAGCAGGATCGAAGCCTGAGGGAACTGAACCGGCTGGTCGCCGAGAAGCTGCCCAAGGGACTCTCGTGCCGTACGCTTATCAGAGTCGGCTCGGCTGCGGACGAGATAGTGCGGCTGTCCGAGTCAGAAGAAGTCGACCTCATCGTCATCGCCACCCATGGCCGGACCGGTTGGCGCCACCTGGCTTTCGGCTCGGTGGCGGAGAAGGTAGTCCGAACCGCTGCCCGCCCGGTGCTCGTCGTGCAGTCACCACAGGACTCAAAGCAGTAGTCAGTGACCGGCTCCCGGCCCCGCGTAGTGCGGTTTGACAACCCCGGGTGGTTCACGTTATTCTAGGGTGATGCGACTGTTCCCCCGCTTCCGCATTGTCCGAACCGACCGGAAGACTCCCGGCTGGCTCGAGGCATTCCGCTGGACAACGACCGGGCTGGTCTTCGTCACGTTTGCCATCGTGGTCCTGGTCTGGGGTTACCGCATCGAGTTCTTCGGGGGTCTTCGCTGGGTGATGAACGCGCTCAACCCGGTCGTCATCCTGGTCACGCTGGTCGACGTCCTGCTGGGCTTCGTGTCTGCGCCGGCGTTCGGCGCATACGTACGGCGCCGGTGGCTTGACCTCGCCATGCTGCTCCCGATCGTCGCGGCCCTGATCACCGGCCATTCCGCCCTCCTCCTCATCGCCCTGCGCCAGTTCGTGGTGCTGACCCAGACTTTCTACCATTCGCGCCGGTTCGCCGGCCTCATCAGCGAAATCCGGCGCCGGCCGATCCAGCTGCTGGCGATCAGCTTCCTGCTGATGATCTCACTTGGAACCGTCCTGCTCACCCTGCCCGCCGCGACCGCCGACGGTCGGGGCGCGCCGGTGGTCGACGCCCTCTTCACTTCCACCTCGGCGGTCTGCGTCACCGGCCTCATTGTCCGCGACACCCAGCTCTACTTCTCGCGCTTCGGCCAGTGGATAATCCTCGTCCTCGTCCAACTTGGCGGCCTGGGCATCATGACCTTCTCGGCCAGCGTCATCGCCCTGCTCGGCGGCAAGCTCGGCATGTACGGCCGCCAGACGATGGGCGAGGTGGTTGAGGATACGCGCGACATCGACATCGCCCACAGTCTCCGCTATATCCTGCTCTTCACTCTGCTCGCCGAGGCCTTCGGCTTCGTGGTCCTTTTCGTCCATTGGCTGGGCCGGGCCGCGCGCCCGTTCGACGCGCTCTTCAACGCGCTCTTCCACTCGGTCTCCGCCTTCTGCAACGCGGGCTTCTCCGTGTTCTCGACCAACCTCGCCGCCTTCCGCACCGACGTCGTTGTCAACCTCACCGTCATCGGCCTCGTCGTCCTCGGCGGCCTCGGGTTCAGCGTTGTCCACGAAGTATTCAACCGCCAGAACCTGAGGGCATGGTTTTCCCGACTCGGCCGGCGTGCGCCCGAACCGGCGCCACGGCTCTCGGTCCACGCCGTTCTCGTCCTCCGCACCAGCGCGCTGCTGCTGCTCGCCGGGGCGGTCTTTTTCTTCTTCTTTGAGTATGAAAACGCGCTCGGCCAGCTGCCGCTTGGCGGCAAGCTGCTCGCCGCGCTGTTCCAGTCGGTCACGCCGCGCACGGCCGGGTTCAACACCGTGCCCTTCGACAGCCTGAAACCGATAACCATGTTCATCTTCATCATTCTCATGTTCATCGGCGCCTCGCCCGGTGGCACCGGCGGCGGCGTCAAGACCAGCACGGTCGCCGTCCTCTTCCTCACCCTGCGCGACCTCGTCGTCTCCCGCTCCGACGTCGAAGTCCGGAACCGCTCGATCCCCCGCGACACGGTCTACCGAGCCACGGCCATCTTCATCGGCGCCGGTGCGATCCTCGCGCTCGTCTTCGGCGTACTGCTCGTCTCCGAGCAGCTCCCGTTTCTCAGCCTGCTCTTCGAGGCGGTCTCGGCCTTCGGCACGGTCGGGCTTTCGACCGGCGTAACACCGCTCTTGAGCATCCCCGGCAAGCTCAGTATCATTCTGCTGATGTACGTTGGGCGGCTCGGCCCCCTGACCCTGGCCCTGGCGATGCGCGGACGGCTCTCGCGGCTGCCGATGCAGTACCCGCAGGCGCGCGTCATCGTCGGCTAAAGGAGGAAAAAGATGAAGCAGTTCGCAGTTATCGGCCTCGGCACCTTCGGCCAGCGCGTGGCCCGCACCCTGATGCAGAAGGGCTCGGAAGTCGTGGCGGTCGATAAGGACGCGGCCAAAGTCGAGGCGCTCAAGGACGACGTCACCCGCGCCATCTGCCTTGACGCCACCGACGAGGATACCCTCGCCCACTCGGGCGTACTCGACCTCGATGCCGTAGTCGTCGCCATGGGCGAGCACATGGAAGAAGCGATTCTGATCACGGCGCTGCTCAAACGCCTGGGCGCCGGCTACATCGTCGCCCGCGCCGCCTCCGAACTCTACGCCCAGATTCTCCGTGACGTCGGCGCCGACCGCACCGTGCTCATCGAGGAACAGATGGCCGACCAGGTCGCCAAGACCATGGTCGCCCCCGATATCATCGACCAGCTCCAGCTTTCGACCGGCCACTCGCTGGTCGAAATGAAGCCCCTGCGCGACATGGTCGGCAAGAAACTGGGCGAACTCGACGTCCGGCGCAAGTACCAGATCAACATCATCGCCATCAAGAAACGCGTCCCGGTCATCAATGAAGACGGCGAGTCGGTCTTTGACGAGAAGACCAACGACGTGCCCGGGCCCGATGACCGAATCGAGGCCGGGGACGTGCTCGTGGTCGTCGGCGCGGACGCGGAACTCGAGCGGTTCGCCCAGGGCAAGTAGGGATTTTGGCCAGACGGCGCGCAGCGGCACGGCGGGGCCCGGGTCGAATCCAGACCCGGATCGCCCTGAGCATGCTCCTCGCGTCGGCCCTGGTCGCGCCGGTCATCATCCTCTCGCTCTTCTACATCGGCCAGATGAACCGCATCCTCGGCCGCGTCATCAACGTCGACCTCGAACTGACGCGGCTTGGCGACCGCATCACCCTCGCCTTTCTCGACGCCCGGCGCGAGGAAAAGAACTTCCTGCTCTACTGCGATACCGCTTGCCTCGTGAACGCGCACAGCGGCGCCGACCGGGTCCTGGCCCTCTGCTCCGAGGGACGGGCGCTCGACCCCGCGCTCACGCCGGTGTTCGATTCCATTGCCGGCGACATCGCCATCTACCGCATGCAGCTCGACACGATGGCGGTCCTGCTCGACACCGCGGCCAGCACCTACCCGCAGGGCCTGGCCCGCCTGCGCGCCGAACACCGGCGCCTGCTCGACCTGGCTGCGGCAACCGCCGACACCGTCCGCCGTGACTCGGCCCTCGCCGCCGCCGACCGACTCGCCACCCGCACCGACGTCCCGGTCCGCGGACTGCTCGGTCGCCTGCTCAACGAACAGATAAAGGCGACCGAGGTCCGAGTGACCGCCCATGCCGACGCCATCGGCAAATACGCCGCCGCACGCACGCACGAAAACCAGCTCCGGGCGCAACGACTCTCGACCTGGGGCCAGCGCAACATCGCCACGGCACTCATGCTGGTAGTCGTCGGACTCCTCTGGATAGTCATCAGCCTGCCCCGGCGCCTGGTCCTTCCGCTGAAACGCATCTCCAACGCGCTCGGCCGGGCCGAGCGGGGCGAGCTCGATGTCCACGTCACGGTCCACGGCCGGGACGAACTCGACCAGCTTGCCCGTCAGTTCAACCGCGTTTTCGCCCGGATCCGCGAAGTCGACGGCCGCAAGACCAACCATATCCAGCTCATCGAGCGTCGTTTCAAGCTGCTCGCCGCCGACATCGCCGAAGGCGTGCTCGTCTTCGACCGCACCCCCAACATCATCTTCGCCAACGCGGCCGTCGAGCCCCTGCTCGGCAGCCCGGCGTCCGATGCCCGCGGCCACGCGCTGGCCGAATTCCCCAGTATCGAGTTTCTCCGCAAGCCCGTCGAAGACACGCTCTCCGGTGCCGGCGGGCACCAGGAATGCGGCATCCTGCCCGGCCTGCCCTCCTCCGCAGTCTGCATCGAAGCCCTGCGCGACAACACCGGCGCCGTCGTCGCCGCCATCGTCGTCATCACCAACCCTCAGAAGCCGGAACCACCACAGCCGGAAACCTCCGAGCCGCCGGCTACGGAACCCACGCCACCGCCTCCGGCCGATACCAAGACCTAAACCGACACGCGCAGTAGCGGCCCGTCCCGCACCCGCTAGGCGCCCGCGCGCCTGAGTTGTCGGTCGAGGGCGAGTGCGGCGAACTTACGGGCCTGCTCCCTGTCCGGCCGGTCCTTAGGCGCCGCGGCCAAGACCTTCTCCCGCTCCGAAGACTTGGGCTGGGTGTCGTAGGCGTTGCTCGCGAGCAACGTGAGCCAGCTATGCCACAGCACTGCCTCGCTCCTAGGACGGTCCTTTGTCTGGATTGCCGCCATTGCGTCGCCCGGCGCCTCGCTGATGTACGCCTGCCGGGAAATCTGAGCCGGGGCTAGTCCTCTCGATTCACGCTCGAACG
>CAZVCQ010000188.1:0-6215 GCA_964626085.1 uncultured bacterium | reverse complement strand
CGTGTTGCTCGGTGCCGAGCAGGTTGCCCACGCCCCTGATTTCCATGTCGCGCAGCGCCAGCTTGAAACCGGAGCCGAGTTTGGAGTAGGCGAGCAGGGCCGAGAGACGTTTGCGCGCGTCCTCGGTAACTTCGCGC
Source organism: uncultured bacterium (assembly GCA_964626085.1). Lineage (GTDB taxonomy): Bacteria > Hydrothermota > Tepidihabitantia > Tepidihabitantales > Tepidihabitantaceae > UBA2258. Next base: position 6,078 of record CAZVCQ010000188.1, on the reverse strand, counting down.
CGGGCCGGGGTCAGGAACAGGGCATAGGCCTGCGCCTCGGATCGGCCAACCCGTCCCCGCAACTGGTGCAGGTCGGAAAGGCCGAACTTGTCCGCGCGATTGACGATGATGGTGTTGACGTTGGGCAGGTCGAGGCCGGATTCGATGATGGCCGTGCAAAGGAGCATCTGGTACTCGCCGGATGCGAACCCGAGGTAGATATCGGCCATGTGCCGGCCCGACATCTGGCCGTGCGCGATGGCGAACCTGGTTCCGGGCAGTATCCGCTGGAGTCGCTCTGCTATGTGGGTGATGGACTCAATCTCGTTGTGGACAAAGAAGACCTGTCCGCCGCGCGCGAGTTCTCGAGTGACGTAGTCGCTTATCACCCGGTCGTGCCAGGGCGCGACTTCGGTTGCGATTTCGCGGCGTCCCGGAGGCGCGGTGTGAATCTGTGAGATATCCCGGAGGCCGGAGAGCGACATGTAGAGCGTGCGCGGTATCGGGGTCGCGGTCAGAGTCAGCACGTCAACCTCGGCCCGGGCAGCGCGAATGCGTTCCTTCTGTTTTACCCCGAACTTCTGCTCCTCGTCGATTATCAGCAGGCCGAGGTCGTGGTACGTGACGGCGGGGTTGAGCAGTTGGTGCGTGCCGACGACGATGTCAACCACGCCCGACTTCAGCCCGGCGAGGACCTCGCGCTGGGTTGCCGGCGGAACCAGCCGCGAGAGCATCTCCACGCGTAGTGGGAACCGGGCCAGGCGCTTGCGGAAGGTGGCGTAGTGCTGGTAGCAGAGAATCGTAGTTGGGGCGAGGACCGCGACCTGCTTCAGGCTGGATGCTGCCTTGAAGGCTGCCCGCAGGGCTATCTCCGTCTTGCCGTAGCCGACGTCGCCGCAGACAAGCCGGTCCATCGGACGCGGGGCCTCCATGTCACGTTTGACGTCGGCCATCACCTTGAGCTGGTCCGGCGTCTCCTCGTAGGGGAACGACGCCTCAAGCTCGGCCTGCCACTTGCTGTCCTGTCCGAACTGGAGACCGCGGGCCGTGGCCCGCCGTGCGTAGATCTGCAGCAGTTCCTCGGCATACTCAGCGCTGGCGCGCGCGGCTTTGGCTTTGGCATGGAGCCATGACCTTCCTCCAAGCCGGTCGAGTGCCGGTGTGCTGTCTTCGGATCCGACATAGCGGTCGAGCAGGCCGATGTTCTCGACCGGTACGTAGACCTTGTCCCCGCCTGCGTACTCAATGACAAGATAGTCCTTCTCGACATGCTCGACTCCGTCTGAATCGTCGATTCGTCCTTCGTCCTTCGTCCTTCGAGCTTGCGGCGCAACCGCGTGCACCATCCTCTTCGTACCTGCAAACTTCCCTATGCCGTAGTCAATGTGGACTACGTAGTCCCCGGGTCGCAGTGAGACGATATTGTCAATCGGCAGCCCCTTGAAACGGCGGCGAGGGGGATGGAACACCGGTGTTCCGTATATCTCGCGCTCGGTCAGCAGGCCGAAGCCCAGCGACTCGGCGATGAAGCCGGAACTCAGTGTGCCGGTGAAGAAGTGTGGACCTTCGCCGATGATGGAGGAGAGGCGCGCGCGTTGACTGTCGGTGCTGGCGGCAACAAACCAAAGGAATTGGCGATTGTCGATTGGCGACTGCCGATTCTCGGGCAATTCGGCAATCGAAACTCGGCAGTCGGAAATCTCGCTGCGAAGCAACTCCATGTTGCCGAGGTAGCTGTGCGCCGGCGTGCAGCCGAGGACGAACTCGGCGTCCGGTTCGGTCGAAAGCAGAAGCACGGCGTGGGCCTCAATCTCAGTGCCCTCGGTGATGACGATGAGGTTGCGGGGCAGCAGCGTCGAGGCCGGCTGGTCGGATTGGCCCGGCTGTTTCCGGGTCGGGACCGACATGGCCTCGATGTGAGAAACCGAACGTTGCAGCAGCGGGTCGAACCGGCGCAGAGATGCAATGCTGTCCCCGAAGAACTCGACTCGAACCGGCGACTCGCTTCCTTCCGGGAAGATATCGGCTATGCCGCCGCGCGTGGCATACTCGCCCGGCTCGGTCACGAGGTCGGTGCGCTCATACCCATTCTCCTCGAGCCAGTCAACCAGCGCGGTCAAAACCAGTTGCTGGTTCAGCACCAGCGCGAGTGGGCCGACTCCCGGCCCTTGGCCCTCGCCCCCCGCCCCTCGCCCCCAAATTGGCGCCGGCTTGTTCAGGCTCTCGGCCGAGGCAACAATGACCCCGGGCCCGGAGCCGAGCGCAGCGAGCTGGGTCGGCAGGCGCGGCGAGTCGGGTTCGAAGAAGAGCGGGTCGAGGTCCGGAGCGATGGTCTCAAGGTCGAGATGCAGTGCGCGCGCGGTGTGCGCGTCGTCAGGAATCAGGACAACGGTCCGGCCGAGCCGTTGCGCAACGTCGGCGGCGAGCATCGAGCGGGCGGCGCCGACGACGCCCGATATGCCGGTATGAGTGCCGGCAGCCAGGCGTTCAGCGAGTGCCGGCAGGATTTCGGATTTGGAGAAACGATCGAGGAGTTCGTGCATCAGACGGATTCGGACACAGGAATCTTTCCACCAACACACCAAGGCACAAAGCAGCAGACGAATGCAGAGGTCAGATTGCAGAGTGCAGAATGTAGAAGTCCGAATGTCTGCGACTTCTGACTTCTAGCATCTAGCTTCTTACATCTTACTTCGTCTGAATGCACTTGGTGTCTTTGTGACTTTGTGGTTGAGTCTCATCATGGTTCTCCGAGTCGAAGGGGGGCTTGCGCCCCCCTCAGAAAGTTGACCTTGAAGCTACTTCTTGGTCGTTTTCTTCGCGGTCTTCTTGGCGGCTTTCTTAACGCCGCGCTTCATGCAAGGCATAGTGCCTCCTTTGGTTGGCGTGATGATACTGTGATTCGACGCTTGGTCAAGCAGCGAAGGACGGAGAATCCGCAGATCACACAGGCTGTCGGCCGTCGACCGTTGTCTGTGAGTCGTCAGCCGAACCGCGGGGAAACGCCCGCGCGTCGGCCCGGCATGGTCAAGTGCCGTGTCCCCCCGCCGACCCGCCTGCACGGCGTCGCCCTTTCTCGCGGACACAATTCACGCTCGTCGCCGTGGCAGGTCTCCGATTCCAGCATCGTCCTTCGCCTTTACGAACGCCTCCAGCGCCTTGCCCATGTTCAACCCGCCCCGCGGGTGTTTCAGAAAAAGAACCCGGACTCGGGTACCTTCGGGCTGGGAAAGCCAAGCGCTCATGTACCACCACTTGGCTGCATCATGATGTGTATCGACTCCGTCCAGTGCCCATCCGAGGTTTCTTACGAGGTGAATCATCCACCACTGAGGAGCTTCTCCATACGAGACAACAAGCTTGGGTTGCCAAAGCACGAGAGCCTCAAGGTTGCGCTCTCCACATTTGTCCCAGAACGGAGCGCACGTCTTCTTCGTAGCTTCGTACGTATGGGACGAGACGAAGTGAGTGTTGAAGTCAGGACACTTGCAGTGCGCCATGTTGATAATCGTCAAGCCGGACATTGTGGCATCGGTGACACGCTCATCGCCTGCGTCAACACGCTTCGCCCTGCCGGTCAGCAGACCCAGGGAGGCCTTCGTGACGCTGTCTGCGAACACATAATGGTCGCGGACTTCGCGGTGCGTCGCGACTAGGTTATGACGCCGCCGGGACTCCTCGTACGACTGGTTGCAGCTCTGGGTGTTCAGGCAGGCTTCGCGCTCAGCGGCAACGTGGGACACTGGATTGCCGAGCTTCTCTTGGCCCGGGTTGATGCCCATGAACCAGATTGGATTCCTAGGGTCGCCCCAGATGGCCTCGGGGTAGTACTTGAGGCCCGGGGCCGTCTCCGCCGTTATTCCCATCTGAATCTTCATGATTGGACACTGACGGTCACCTTCTTGCCAGTGGCCGCACTTGCGTTCATGGAACCACCTGTGCCAATCCTCCTGCTTTCTCGTGAGTTCTCTGTCGATCATGCTACCTCCTTGAGATTCGGTGACATCTTTCCCACATCCTGCGGCGTCTAGTCCAAGGCTCGGATTCCATCGCGGGCATGGTACGTCCGGGCCGGTGTCCCGCGTTTTCCCGCAGTAGGACTCGGCGTCGCCGGCTCCTCGCGGAGCGCCCTCGTGGTCACCTTACTACAACGAGCTTCCTGATGTAGTGGTTTCTAGGGGTAATCAGGAAGTATACGCCCGGCGCGACCTCTGGCTGCATGTTCCTTCCTTCTTCGAAACGACGAACTGCACGGCCAAGTACATCGAGGAGTAGCGTTTCTTCGCTCGCGGTTGTTCCCCAAATATCGCGTACCACGGCCGGTTCGCCTCCAACACGCGGCCGTCCCGTACGTTGCTCTTCCTCCACCCAAGCCCCGTTGTGCGCGTTACGTCTGTGGTAGAGTTCATACCGGAACAAATCGCGATCGTCTTGCCAAAGCACGTGGACGACTGTCCCTGAAGTGGCAACGGTGGCATTCCCTCGATGCAGTATATAGTAGTCCGATACATTGAACTCCGGTTCCCACGTCGCACCCGTGCACGTAGAGCGTCTGTAATAGACTTCGGAGTAGCCTTGGTAGTTGTGGACCCAGACTGCGTGCACAGTCGTGCCAGAAGCAGCGAGGCAGGGCGAGTCGGGCCAGAGTGAGTCACTGGAAATCTGGGTCGTCGCCAGCCAAGCTCCGCCATTGTTGATTGACCGCCGATACCAGATGCCCGACAAGTCTGTCCACGCCACGTGGACGGCCGAACCGGCGCACGCAACATCAATGGGGCAGACGGCGTACGTCGTGGTGAGAGAAGTTGGCCCACTCCACGTGATGCCACGGTTCGTGGAACGCGCGTATCGGATAGAGGTTGGCAGGGCGCCAGTCATCCACACGACGTGGACACCAGAATCTGACGCCGCGACAGCGGGCTCGCCCAGGATGAGGGTCAGCGTGTCCATTCCGAGTCGCGTGTCATTCCCCCAAGTCGCCCCGGCATCCGTTGAACGTTTGTAGTAGATCTCCTCCCACCCGCTCCGCGCATCGAGCCAGACGAGATGCACGTCAGAGCCGCAGGCGGCTAGGGATGGCCTAGTGCTACCCCACCCCAACGAGTCTGAGAGACGCCGTGACTGGCTCCACGTTTGCCCGCCGTCGGTCGACCTAATGTACCAGACCCCGCCTGAGGAGTCTGGCCCCTGATACCACGCTACGTGTACCACCGACCCTGCCACTGCAACCGTCGGATCCGGCCAAGTGTCAACGGCGGTCGCCAACGCGACAGGCGCAGCCCAGCTCTGGCCAGCGTTGGTCGACCTTCGGTAGTTGATCTGACGGTCAGGCAGAGTACAGTCGTACCACACGACGTGTACGGCGTTCGCAGACGCTGCAATTCGACGCGCAGGATTCCACGACGTTGCATAGGTCTGGCTAGCGAGGTTGCCCAGAACGTTGTATGGATCCCACTGGGCCAGCGCGCTTGCGGCAAGCACGAAACCCAGCAGGCAGAGCTTGGACTGGGATTTCGTGGACATCTTAATTATCTCGCTACCGTCAAGACCGGGCGGGCATCCGACTGCATCGGGCTGATATTAGGTCGGCGGCGGGCGGAAGTCAAGGGCGCGCAGCGGCGAGTGACCAGTTTGCAGTTGGCAGTTTGCAGTGGCGGAGTCCGGTCTTGGCGAACTTGGCGCTCTTGGCGGTTCCATTCGGGTTTCCGGGGCGAGGCGGCTCACAGCCTGCGGCTCACGGCTTGTGGTCTTGCGACTCGCGACCGAGCGCCCGCTCAAGCTGACGAATGAGCGGCGGGAGGTTCTGAGTTGCAGTCTCCCACACAATGTCTCGGTTGATGTCATAGTAGGCGTGGATGAGCCGGTTTCTCATTCCGATGATGTCGTCCCATCTTATCTCCGGGAGTTCGGCGCGGCCGTCGGTCGACACCTTGGAGGCGGCTTCGCCGATTATCTCGATGAGTTTCACGACCGCGAGCGTAAGCGTTAAGTCCTGGTCGAAGTCGCGCCGGCCGCGTTCATGCGCGTATCCGTATGCGAACCGCGCGGCATCGTACATGTGTTCGAGCCGACCGCGGTCAGTTTCCCGCATATTGCGGG
>CAZVCQ010000187.1:0-6225 GCA_964626085.1 uncultured bacterium | reverse complement strand
GATGATACCCCATAACATCCAGCTCAACTCTCTGGCCCTGACCGGACAGCGGTCGGTGAAGATGACGGGCGTGGTATCGGCCGACCCGTTCCTGCTCGACATCGACCTCTCCCAGTTCATGATTGACCTCGAACACAACGCCGGATTTCAGCAGGTTCAGCTCGTGTCGAAGAACCGAAGTACGCTCCAGGGCGAACCGGTCCTGGAGTTCGAAATCCAGTGCGTAACGGAGTAAACCATGGCACTACTTGAGAGACGGGTATTGATTATCGGACTGGCGATCTACCTGGTATTGGGTATCCTCGCGGTCTTCCTGCTGTACCAGCCGCGACTGAAGGCCCGGCAGGAGAACGCCGCTCAGGCCGCCTCGCTGCAGAAACAGCTTGATGAGACGCGGGCCCGGGTCAAGGGTATCGGCAAGCTGCGCGAGCGTGCGGCCGAGCTGCAGCAGGCGAACGTCCAGTTCATCGCGCGGGTCGTGCCGCGCTCGCAGATGCTTTCGATGCTGCGGCAGCTGGCACAGCTTGGTGCGGCACGGAAGGTGCGGTTCCTTGAGGTCGCCCCGCCGTCGCTCGATTCACTGCTGCAGCAGGAATCGCCGACTACGCCTTTGCGCACCGTGCCGTTCATGGTGACCGTCCAAGGGCGCTACATCGACATCGGCCAGTACGTCGAGAGCCTCGACAAGTTCCCGTACTTCGTGCGCGTGCCCGACTTTGAAGTCAACGCGCGTGAGGACATTCGTCCCGAAGTCGAGGCCAAGCTCTTGGTCAACCTTGTCGCTTCAAGCCTGGCCATGGGTGGAAAGCTATGAGGAGGATTGTTCTCGTCCTGGTGCTGGTCGCAGTGCTCGCTATTGCCGGCTACATGCTGCTGCGGCCGAAGCGGGCTCCCGCGCGGTCGAGGTCCAGGACCGCGCTCGCAGATTCGACCGGGGCTGCCGGGTCGAGCGCCGGGGCCGTCCGTCCCGCCGGCAACCGGGCCGCGAGAGCCGGCAAGGTCGCCGGCAACCTCAGGGCGAGCACCCTTGCGGAACGTCGCGCCAAGGCAAAGAAGATACGCGACGCCGAGCGCGCCCGCAAGAAGGAGCTGAAACGCCAGGAGCGGCTAAAGAGACGGATGCTGAAAGCGTCAGCCCGCGTCCGGCGAAGCCGTTCGACCCGCAAGGGCGGCGGAACGTACGTGCTCAAGGCGGTCGTCGCTACCGGGGGCGAGAACTACGCATTGGTTGATAGTCGAAAGGTCCAAGTCGGCGACTTCGTGCTCGGTCGGAAGATAGTCGGGATCAGTCCGGATCGCATTGAGATTGAGGCGTTCGGCAAGCGCAGCATAGTCCGTCTCGGCGAGAGCCTGCTGCCTTCATCGTACGCTCCGACGACGCGCAGGTAGATTGATGCGATTCTTCGACAAGGCGTCTGCCGGTATGCTGATGCAGAAAGGGGTATCTTGAGACAGAGGATTCTTATTCTTTTGGGCATAGCCGTGGCGGTGCTGGCGCTTTACACCTTCGTGCTCCGGCCGCAGCCGGAACTGAAGGGCGTGAGCGCGGCGGCGGCCGAGGCGACCGGCGCCAAGACCGGGGCCGTCCAGCCGGCACCGACGGCCACGGATGCGGCCGCGAAACCCGCGGCTGCAACCGGCGCGTTGACGCCGAAGGTGCTGCCACCGGAAACCTGGGGCGCGGACCCGTTCGTCCGTGACTGGGTCATGGTGAACGAACTGGCTAATCTCAGACTTAAGGCAATCACGCTCGGTGGCGACCGTCCGTACGCCCTGATCAACGACCAGATTCTGCAGATCGGAGACGAGATCAGCGGCAAGCGGGTCGCCAAGATAGAGAGTGATAACGTAACACTGGAGCAGGGCGGACGGACGTTCACCTTGCTGCTGGGGGAGTGACAATATGACCAGGAAAACAGCAATTCCATTCCTTGCAGTCGTCTGCCTCTGCTCGGTGCTGCTTGCGCAAGAGCCGGTCAGCGTCACCGGCGTGACGGTAGACAAGCTGCTGGAGAGCGTCCGCGTAACCGTCGCATGCTCCGGCAATCCCAACGTGAGTTCGTTCATGTCCGACGACCCGCCGGCCCTGGTGGTCGATATCATGGGCGCGACATCGAAGCTCAAACAGAGCCGGATCGAGTCGGCGTACTACCCGGTGACGGCCGTGACCGTGGAGCCGAGCGAGGCGGCCGTCGGATTGCGGGTGACAATCGGGCTGCGCGACCCGGTCGAGCATAAGGTGACGGTAGAGAACGGCCTGGTGGTCGTAGGACTGGGGACGCGGCCGTTTTTCCCGGCCCCGGTTCCGGCAAACAACGACCCGTTTGCCGGCAGGCGGCTGACGCTCTACGTCAAAGACGCTGACCTGACCGACATAATCAGGATGATCGCCAGCCAGTTCAATCTGAACATCCTGGCGACGCAGGACGTCAAGTCGGTCGTTACCGTCCGGCTGAACGACGTACCGCTGCGCATGGGGCTGGAAGCGCTGCTGAAGGCCGGCCTGTGCAACATGGTCGAGGACAAAGCCGGCATCATCGTGGTCAAGCCCGAAAAGAAGCAGATGTTCGGCGAGACCCGGATGCGCGTGTTCGAGTTGGACTACGCCGAGGCCAGTGACGTCGTGAAGATCATGCCGAAGATGCTCTCGTCGAGCGGTAACGTGGAGGTCGGCTACCGGCGGGTTGCGGATGGCGGCGGCTCGAACCGGACGAACCTGTTGGTTGTCAACGACATCCCGGAGGCACTGGATCGGGTTGCCGAGTTCCTGAACGAGTATGACCGGCCCGTTCCGCAGATCATGATTGAGGCCAAGTTCGTCGAGACGACCGTGAGTGCCACCGATGTCTTCGGCATCGAATGGAAACTCAGCGCTGTTGCCAAGGCGGGCGCTCCCAACGTCGGCAGCGATGACGCGTTCCCGCTCATCGTCCCCAACGGGATCCTACCGGGACTCGGCAACGTTGTGCTCGGGAGGATTGACTACTCGGGGTTCAGCGCGGCGCTGGATATCCTCCAGTCGCGCGGGAATTCCCGTGTGCTGGCCAATCCGAGCACGCTGACGCTGGACAACCATACCGCGAAGATCAGCATGGGTACCGACGTGCCGGTCCGCGAGATCAGCACCGACCCCAAGACCGGGCTGGTGCTGGCGACGTGGCGGACCCGGTCGGTGCCGATAGCGCTTGAGGTCACGCCGCACGTTACGTCCGACGGCCAGGTGAACATGAAAGTCAAGCCGAGTGTTGAGGCGATTACCGGCTGGGTCGGGTCGGCCGACGACCAGCGGCCGATAGTTGCGCGCCGTGAGGCCGAAGCGCAGATCATCGTGGGCGACGGCGAGGTCGCGGTGATAGGCGGTCTCGTGCGCGACGAGGAAACCCGGACAATCGGCAAGATTCCGTTGCTGGGCGACATCCCGATTCTGGGCAACCTGTTCAGGAAGACAACGATCAACCACACCAAGAACGACCTGATCATCTTCATCATCCCGCACATCGTACCGGCGGAGGTCGGGTCGTCTCAGAGACCAGGGAAGTACTTCGTCGACTGACGCTTCGCGCCCGACGTCGGATACCAGCCGGGTTCCGCGTCGGGCGCGGTGCTTTGTGCGTCCATGAGCATTGATGAACTGCTGCGCTACGCGGCCAAGTACGGAGCCTCCGACCTTCACATAACCGTCGGCAACCCGCCGATCATCCGGGTCAACGGCAAGCTGAAGAAGATCCCGGGCCCGGTGCTGTCGGCCGAGGACTCCCAATCGCTGCTCTACTCGATACTGACCGACGAACAGCGGGCAGCAGTCGAACAGCGGCGCGAGCTCGATCTGTCCTACACCTGGGGCACCGCCGCTCCGGCGGGCAGCGTCGTGCTCGAGTATACGACGCCGGAGCGGGTCCGCGCCCGGGTCAACGTGTTCATGGACCTGTCCGGTGTCGGCGGGGCATTTCGTATCATACCGGCCAAGATCCGGACGCTCGAAGAACTCCCGGCGCCGGAATCGGTATCCGAACTCACGCGCTGCTCTACCGGCCTCGTGCTGGTGACCGGACCTACCGGCTGCGGGAAGTCAACGACACTCGCAAGCATGATTGACCTGATCGACCAGGAACGGCAGGACCGGATTATCACCATTGAGGACCCAATCGAGTATATCTTCAAAGGTCAGAACTGCCTCATCAGCCAGCGCGAAATCGGCGCCCACTCCCGGTCATTTGCCGACGCGCTGCGAGCCTGCCTGCGCGAGGACCCGAACGTCATCTTCGTGGGCGAGATGCGTGACCTCGAGACCATCCAGCTGGCGCTGACCGCGGCCGAAACCGGCCACCTGGTCCTGTCGACCCTTCACACCAACAACGTGGCGCAGACCGTCGACCGGGTCATCGACGTTTTCCCGGCCGACCAGCACGACTACGTGCGCCAGATATTCGCGAACGTCATTCGTGGGATAATCTCCCAGACGCTCTTGCCGCGGAAGGACCAGCGGGGCCGGGTCGCGGCGATGGAGGTGTTGATCGCCACGCCCGCGGTCAAGAACATGATTCGCGAGAGCAAGTCGCACCAGGTCGCCTCGGTGGTTCAGACTGGTGTTCAGCACGGCATGCAGACCATGGACCAGTGTCTGGCGATGCTCCTGCGCAAAGGGCTGATTTCGATCGAAACTGCCCACTCGGTCGCGACCGACAAGAAGCTCTTCGCGCCGCCGGAAATGCAGGCCCAGCCCGGCACGCGGTGATCTGGGCGCTGGCGGCCCTGCTCGGGCTCGTATTCGGCAGCTTCTTCAACGTCGTCATCTGGCGGGTTCCGCTTCACAAGTCGATCTCCTCGCCGCCGTCGCACTGCCCGCGCTGCCGCAAGCCGATAAGACCATACGACAACATCCCGGTGCTGAGCTGGTTGCTCCTGCGCGGCCGGTGTCGCGACTGCGGGCAGCCGATTTCGGCCCGGTATCCGTTGATTGAGGCGCTGACCGCGCTGCTTTTCGTCGCGGCCGTTGCCCGATTCGGCTTCAGTCTGCTGACGGTCAAGGCAGTCGTGTTCGTCTCGCTGCTTATCGTCACCGCGTTCATTGACCTCGACCGCCAAATCATACCGTTCGGGTTCAGCCTCACCGGGCTGGCGCTGGGGCTCCTGGGCAGCCTGGTGGCCCCGCCGCCGCACTTCGTTCGAGCACTCACCGCCGCCGCGGTCGGTGCCGGCTTCATACTCTTCGCGTGGCTCTTGTGGCGGTACGTGCTGGCGGGCTTGTTCCGCCGGATCGGCGTGGACCAGAAAGAGGGGATGGGCTTCGGCGACCTGCCCTACGCGGCGATGATCGGAGCGTTCGTCGGATTGAAGGGGCTGGTCGTGGCGCTGGCTGCTGCGGTGGTCTTCGGTGTCATCATCGGGTTCATTGCCCGCTCGGCCGGCCGGAACCAGCGCGGTCAGCCGATTCCGTTCGGCCCGTTCCTCGCGCTCGGCGCGCTCACCGGTCTCTTCTTCGGTCCGCAGCTCTTCGACGCCTACGCCCGCTACGCCGGCCTGGCCTAGCGACCCGTACAAAGACAATCGGGGCACGGGCTATAGCTGTAACCCCGGCGTTGAGGAGGGGTCTCGTGTTCAGACGGGAATCGACAGCCGCACGGAACTCCAGGAGTGCCGGACATGGAACCGGGCGCGCGGGTCGGGCCGTGATGTACGGGGGAAACGGGGGCTGTACCGCGCTGAGTCCGACGCAGGCGCTCCGAGGGACTGTCTCCTGTTTTCGCGGACAATAGTATCCCAAGCCCGCCGCGACAACTGGAAACTCGTACCTGGAAACTGATACCACGCGCCGAAGGCGCGGTTGAGTCTCTCGATGTGCCTCTCGTTGTTCGTCAGGAAGTACCGGCAGAAGTGTCTTCAGCCGTGTCGTGGCCTGTGTCTTCGGCTGAATCCCGCGCTGTGTCTCCACCTGAATATCAACCTGTATCTCAACCTGAATCCGTCGCTGTACGGCTGGTGGTTCAAGAAGTTGTTCGAGACGTTGTTCCGGCAGTTGTTCGCGTCCTTGTTCGGCTCGTTGTTCGAGTTGATGTTCGCATAGTTGTTGGTTTTCTTGTGTCTCGTGCTGTATCGGCAGATGCTACCCACCAGGCAGTCTCTGGGCCGCCCACTCCCCGGGAGAATTGTAGTTCCGGCTGTGCCTGACTACTACATATAGATTGTCGGGAACCGGCCACACGCTCGCCCGAAATGGCTCGTTGT
>CAZVCQ010000186.1:0-6244 GCA_964626085.1 uncultured bacterium | reverse complement strand
GGCCATCGCCGAACCAGACTGTCAGCGTATTGCCAGCGCGGTCGTAGAAGACTTTCACTTGACCCATATCTGCTCACCTTCTTTCACAGCATCCGTAGGGTATGCGGTTATCAGGAACGCTCCTTCTCCGGAACGTCTGACCACCGCACACATCCAGCGGCCGGGACGTTCGACCCGGTAGAAGAGCAGCACGTCCTCGTCGCTGCGGCTGCGGCGGATCGCATCCGGGTTGTTCAGCGCCTCCTCGACGAGTCGCTCCCGACCCTTCATGACAGGGTGCTTCGAGGATGTGATCAGCATCCAGCGTTCGGCCGTGACCGTCACTCGGAATCCGAGCGGCGTGTCGGCATGGAATAGCTCATCAATCCCTGACACTCACGCTCCTAGCAGCCGACATCCTCCTTGGGCTGTTATCCACATGAAGATCAGGCCGGATGGATAGTCATTATCGACGTCCTGCTTCTCGGCCAGTACTCGTTCACGAAGCTGAGCCATAGAGCACGACCCCATCGCGTTCGACCAGTTCAGTGAACCGGGAACGGTACGCAAGGTCAATAATGTCTATAGGTTTGGACAGGCGCATCATCAGCTCACCATAGAACCGAAAGAAGAGTCGCGGCTCGATTCCGCTAACCCCCAGGTCGATGTCCTGCGGTTCTCGGCCTTCGGAGATCGAGGAGCCAAATAGCACGACCTTGACCGCGCCATACTCGCGCGCAACTTCAGTAATCGTGTCACGATCCGTCTGTGCTATCATGAGCTTGCCTGAGACATCATACCCTGCCAGGGAAACCAAGTCAAAGCAGAGGGCAGGATGCCGAACCGTCCTCAAGAGACACTTTGCGGTCGGCGTTTGACTCCCTCATTCGGGCTTCTAGAATCACTCTCACCGATGCAGCGCGAGCGAGCGTATGACGAGATTGTGGTCGGAGCCGGGCATGCGGCTGCGGGGCGGCGCTGGCGTTGGTACGCGGACAGGCGGGAGTGCCATACCGGAGGAGACGCTCCGGCCGGAAAGGAAGTGAGCGTTGGCAAAGCAGGGTGAGATAGTCATGGAGATTACGCGTGAGCTCAAGGCAGCGGCTGACCCGAAGTACCGCGAATCCGTCCAGCGGTTCTTCAAGGAGCCGGTAGAGGTCTACGGCGTGAGAACTGCCGACGCGCGCAGAATATCACAAGAGTACTTCAAGAAGGTCAAGCATCTGCCCAAGCATGAGATTCTTGAGATATGCGAGTTGCTGCACAGCGGCTTGGGACACGATGAGGCGCGAAAGCGGGGACAGTCCCCCGGAGCGCGAGGACGCGCGGTACAGTCCCCGTTTTCGCGGTCAGACACGGCGCCGAAGTACGAGGAGCACGGTATCGCCTTCAGTTGGGCGGGGAAGTTGAGCGCCAAGTTCGAACCAGCCGATTTCCGAATGCTCGAGCGTTGGCTGAAGAAGTACGTCTCCAACTGGGCTGCGTGCGATACCTTCTGTGGCGGCGCAGTTGGTGAGTTCCTGGTCAGGTTTCCCGAGTTCATGCCACGGGTGCGCGGCTGGGCAAAGTCGAAGAACCGCTGGCTGCGTCGGGCATCAGCCGTTGCCCACATCATCCCGAACCGGAACGGCATCGCAGTTGATTCCGCCTACAAGGTTGCGGATGTCTTGCTTGAGGACAAGGACGACATGGTCCAGAAAGGCTACGGCTGGATGCTCAAGGAGATTGCCAACAAGCGACCGCGCGAGGTCTTCGAGTTCGTGATGGCCCGCCGGGACCGAATGCCGCGCACTGCTCTGCGCTACGCCATCGAGAAGATGCCGCCCGCTTGGAAGAAACGCGCGATGGCTCGGTAGCAAATGTAGCAGTCGTGCTTGCCAGTCGCTTGGGCCGCTAGCATAATCTGCACCGTGGTGAGCGTGTTCACTTTCATTCTGCTGGCTGTCACGGGTCTCACGGGTTCGCCGTTCGATCCCAGCCTGGCGCAGTCGGATCGATTCCATCCGTACATCTCGCTGGCGACCGGGCTGCAGTACAACGTTCCGATGCGGCTGGTCATCAGGCAGAATGGTTCACCCGACATCAGCCTCATCGCCCGTTACGAGACGAGGCCGTTTGCCGACGTGCCGTACTATGACATCAAGGTCGGCATGGCGCGGAGTCCCTGGTCGTTTGAGCTGGAGCTCATTCATCACAAGCTATACCTTGTGAACCCGCCGGACGAGGTTAGCAGGTTAGAGATCACTCACGGGTACAACCCATTGCTGGTGAACTGCGTGCGGGATTTGGTCGGCTTGAAGCTGCGCGCCGGAGCCGGAATCCTGATAGCGCACCCGGAGACAACCGTGCGTGGGCAGCGGTTACCGGAAACTGGTGGAGTTCTGGGGTGGTACGTCTCAGGACCCGCTGCGCAGGTCGGCATCAGCAAGTACCTGGAGTTCGGCCGCCATTTCTTCGCAGGCGTCGAGGGCAAGTTCGTCGGTGCGTGGGCGCGCGTTCCGATTGCCGAGGGCAGCGCCGACGTGCCGAACCTGTCACTGCACGGGTTAGCGTCGGTCGGGTGGCGGTTCTAGCCGGTTCTTCTAGTCTACAACCACGCGGGCGGTTGCGAAACGGCCGTCAGAGTCGAGGCGCAACATGTAGACGCCGGCGCGCAAGGATGAAGTATGAAGTGTGAAGGTTGAAGAGGGAACCGGTTGAGAGAGAACGAGGCGGCCGGAAGCGTCATAGACGGACAACGATGAACGATGAGCGATGAACGATGAACCTGAGATACGTACGGAGCCGCGGGTGGGATTGGGGAGGACGGAGAAAGTCGAGGGGCGAGGGGCGGGGGTCGAGGGGCCAGAGGAAATCGCGTCCTGGAAGACGCTGTCGGCCAGTTCGTGGAGATAGAGGATTTCGCGGCAGATTCGATTGCGATCTTCGGTCTCGCGAGTCCAGAGCGGGGGATCGGACACGGAGTAGGTGTGGTTCCTGGAGTTCATCACCGAGTCGTTGACCCTGGTCCAGACCGCGATGCCGGAACCGCCGTGCGCGGTCGATGTGGCGCTGTCAACGAGCGCGATAGCATGGTGATTGTCCGCGATGCGACCGGTGTGGTCGGTCGCTGACTGGTAGCGCAGGTAGGCCCCGGGCACGCTCTTGATGAACCGGCCGGCCTCGCGCTCGACCCAGAACGATTCCGAATCCACCGGGACCGGCACGTGACCGCCGGAGTCGCTCGACGTCTGGTACCGGTCGGACGGGCCTTCCCAGTCCAGCAGGAACTTGATGTTCGGCGTCTCATGGCGTGCAATCATGCCGCTAGCCATGACGACGCCGTAGCCGCGCGAGTAGATGCCCAGGTTCGTGGAGTCAACGTAGGGACGCGACGCGAGAACTGCGGCGCAGGCGGCGAGGCCGTCCTGATGCACGTACCCGTTGTAGTCCTCGGTGCCGCTGCTCCGGCCTCGACCGTCCGCGTCGAAGTGGAGCACCGCGAATCCATCGGTGGCCCACGAATTGGCGAAGCTGTCGAGAACGGTTCCGGCGCTGCTCTGGTCGGGGATCACCACCACCGCGGGCACCGGGTTACTCGGTCCGGCGCTGGTCGGTCGGTGGATGTGAACGTACAGGCTGCAACCGGACGTCGGGTTGACGACGCGGAGTGTCTCCACGACTACCGCAGAAGCCATCACCGGCGGGTACTGCCAGAGGATGGTCTTGGTTGAGTCAACCTCGATGATGCGCGCGCCGGTAGAGATGAGGGTGTGGCCGTTGGCCAGGCGCGTGGCCTGGTAGGGCTGCGACAGTTCGGACGGGCCCATTGACCAGACAACGGTGCCGGCCGAATCGACCTCGATGACCCGGTTGTTGCTGCTGCTGGTTATCAGCGTGTTGCCGTTCGGCAGACGTTGGGCGCAACGGGGCCAGTTCAGGCCGGTGGAATACTGCCAGACTACGCTGTCGCCGGGCGTGACTTCAACTACGCTGTTCCCGTTGGAGTTGCAGATCAGCGTGTTGCCGTTCGCGAGGCGATTGCCGCCATGGGGTCCGTTCAAGTTCGTGTAGCTCCAGACGATGTTGCGGGCGGGGTCGACTTCTATGACCCGGTTGTTGTCGCGGTCGGTTATCAGCCTGTTGCCGTTGGCGAGGGGGTAGGCCTCGTTGGGATAGTTCAGGCCCGACCTCATCTCCCAGACAACATCGCGGTCATCCCGGGGATTGACCTCGAAGACGCGGTCGCTGTCCGTTGCGGTGATGAGGGTGTTCCCATTGGCAGCACGGCGGGCGCTGTGCGCCCACATGATGTCGGCGTGGACGTAGGCCCAGACTAGATGCGAGTTGCTGTCGATCTCGATAACTCGCGCGGTAGGCTGATTCATCGCCCCGGCATCGCAGATGAGCGTGTTGCCGTTGGCCAGCCTCGCGATGCCGGCGGGAAGCGCACACGGCACCGACGCGTACAGCCCTGCGCACATAGTGAGGACGATTGGTGCCACTAGACGAATACCGAATCGCATAGACTCTCCTTATCGAAGGTTCTTCATTTCACAAACGGTAAGCGTCGGTATGACGTGCCCTGCAGCATGCGGGAATGTAATCGACGACCTTACAGAGCCGAATGCGTCGCGCCATTCTTGACCGGCCACTTGCTCTGCCTCTCGGCTAAGTAATTGTAGTCGAGTTGCCCCGTGTGTCAAGCCTCGACTGAGTGCCTGCGTACACGAGCGCGACGGACCGAGACCCTCATCGTCATCAGGCGCGGCGAGGAGGGATTTCGGAGCCGGCCCTCGGGCAGGCAAAGGCGCGTCAAGATATGTTCGGACGTCACGGGGGGGCAGGTAACCTACGGTCTGTCAATGGGCTGCGGGCGTTTCGTGTCCGGGAGACCCGAACGATAGTTCCGGTTGACGTGGTTGGGGCTAGGGCTATAATAAACAAGTAAGCGCCGATTGGGTGGCGGCGCAGGCCGCCATCACAGCAAATCCGCCGTGAGTCCTTCCGGCGCAAGCGGTACAAGGTTCTGTCCGGTTTGGGAGGTGCTGATGTTGCCCTGTCGAGTTGGTTGCGCGCTCAGTCGAGTCGTCGCTTCAAACAAAAGCCCCCTGAGAACCCTGGCAGTACTGTTGGCAATTTGCTGCTTGTCAGCGGTCAACGGACAGTGGTTGCAGAAGACCGTGCCTGTCGGAGACGCGCTGTGTGGTGTGGCCGGCCCGGAGTGTTTCACCTACAATTCTATCAACAATACTATCTATGTGGGCGGGCAGTACGGCAGTTGCGTGGTAGCGATCGACGGCGCAACCAACCAGAAGATCGCCCGCATCCCGGCCGGGGCCAACGTGAAGGCCCTCTGCTACAACCCGACCAACAACAAGGTCTACTCCGCGAACTGGGACGGCTCCGACGTCTCGGTGATTGACGGCGCGACCAATTCGGTGCTGGCCCGAGTCGCCACGGGGACCTATCCCAGCGCTCTCTGCTACAATTCAGCCAACAACAAGGTTTACTGCGCGAACAAGGAGAGTAAGAGCGTAACCGTGATTGACGGGGCGACCAACGGCGTCGTTACACAGGTGTCTCTGGGCGGGCGTCGCCCTATCGCGCTCTGCTACAATCCGAACAACAACAAGGTCTATTGCTTGAACTCCAACGGGACCATGACGGTGATCGCCGGAGCGGTGGACACGGTCGTGGCGGCTTTCGACGCGGCGTCCCTCGGATGTGACCTTTGCCACAACCCTGTCGATAACAGAGTCTACGTTGCGAGCAGCTATCGCGACAGCGTGTCCGTGATCGACTGCGCGGCCGACTCGGTCATCGCGACCGTAGGCGCAGGCGGTCACTACTCGGTTGCCCTATGTTACAACTCACAGAACAACAAGGTCTACTTCGGGAGCTGGTACGGTGGGATTGTCGACAGCGTAACCGTTATCGACGGGGCGACCAATGGCGTTGTCGCGACCGTGGCCGCAGGCAACTGCCTCACGGCTCTCAGCTACAACCCGGCCGACAACAAGGTCTACTGCGCGAACTGGGGCGACAACAGCGTGACCGTGATTGACGGCGCATCCAACTCGGTCATCGCGACCGTGGCAGCCGGCGATGGTCCGTGGGCCCTGTGCTACAACCCGGCCGAGAGCAAGGTCTACTGCGCGAATGAAGTCGGCGGCGACGTGACGGTCATAGCCGGCGCGTCGAACGAGGTCATCGCGACCGTAGCCACGGGCGCCTACCCCGGCGCGCTCTGCTTCAACCCGACCAACAACCGGCTCTACAGCGC
>CAZVCQ010000185.1:0-6249 GCA_964626085.1 uncultured bacterium | reverse complement strand
TTGTCTCTGATGGCCAGACTATCGGTCACCGCGGTGTATCCGCCGTACTCGGCGTCCACCCAGACTATCTGACTCGTGATGCTAGCCCAGCGCACGGCGAATATGGTCTGGTTGTCCTGGCCATAATCCGGCGCCGTGATGTCGCAGTCTCCGGTGGTAAGCCACGTCTCGCTGCCGCCTGAGCCCGCTAGCTTCACGACGTGAGTGGTGCCGGAGTCGTCGAGGGCCTCTGCGGCCACACTTGCGCCGTTCCAGGACGGGCTGGGTCTGCCGTGGTCGGTATCGAAGGACGAGAGGATCGTGACCTGGTACGTGGAATCGTGGACCTTGGCTATCTGTTCGTAGTCGTCGTTCGGGCTCAGGGTGAACACGATCTCATCCGTGTTGAGGTAACTCGGCAGGAAGTGGTCGCAGTTGCCAAAGGTCAGCTGCTCTTCGGTCCCGCCGAAGGCCGGCACTCGCCATACCTGGGTGTAGCCGTTTCCGTCGTCCCGCTCGTAGCACAGCCACTCGCCGTCAGGGCTCCATTCAGGATAGCAGTGGTCTACCTCTGCGTCCGAAATCTGCCAGACCGGACCCAGCGAAGCGGCAACGCCACCCAGCCCCGGCCCGGCGCAGACCGCTCGCTCACTCGCCGGCGCGGATGCCGGAACAGGAAGGGGGCTGTACCTGATTGCGGCCGGGTTCTCCCGGCCGGGGACTGTCCCCGTACTCGGAACCTGACCTTCTGTCGCCTTGCTCCCATCATCCAGAGCCTTGGAGATTGGAGACCCGGACGCGGGAACAAACGCCAGGTCTCTGTCCTGAGCTACCGTGGCGCTCGCCACGTCGCCGTCCTTCCCGTACAGCCCTCCGTTGCCCGGAACTGAGTCGGTTGCAGGGGTGACACAGAGCTGATAGAAGCCCGACACGGTGTCATCCAACTGAAAGGCAATGTACTGGCCGTCCGGGCTGTAGACCGGCTCCTCGCAGTCCTCGTCCATGTCCACGACCCTCTGTTCTTCGGAGGACACCGGATACTGGCACTGGTATATCTGCTCGCGCCCGGTCAACGTGTCCTCCTTGCTGTAGCAGACCATGTCGCCCTGCCAGTTCCAGCGGGGCTCGGACGCCTCAAGCCCGTCCATCAGCGGTTCCTCGCCACCCAAAGGCGAGCCGCACACCACCGAGCTGCCCGGCGACGCGCCTGCGAGCTGATCGCCCTGCTGCGTCGGCCTGTAGAACCAGCACTCGTTGCACCTATTGCCCTTGGTTGCGTACAGCCCCTTCCCCGGCGCAGAGGTAATGTCCGCCCCAGCCTTGACACGTGTCTGGCGGCCAGTGACACCGAACAACGGCATTGAGGCAAGTTCGGTCCAAGTGCTCTCGGATGGGTCGTATCGCCAGAGCTCCTGCCGGTTCTGCCCCTTGAGCGCGTAGATGCTGCCGCAGTACCACGCGGCGCAGGAACCGTCACCCGGCCTCGTCTGGCCGGGCATGCCTGGTCGAGACGTGTGACTCCATTCTCCTGTGCTCATGTCGTACAACCACAAACGGCGGTACCTGGGATTGTGAGCATAGAAAGTGTGGTCACCATCATACACCAGCCACGACCCGGCGTACCACTTGTGGGATTCTAGCGGCAGTGAATCGAGCCGTTCCCAAGTGTCACCAGCGATGTTAAACCGCATGAACTCATAGGATGACGATCCCTTGAGCAGGTACACGTAGCCCGGCACATAGACCAGGTCAGAACCAATCGTGACCTTCTCCCCACTCGCGCTTAGCGGAACATCTTGGAGCGAATCCCACCAATTCCCGACAACGGTGTATCGCCAGAATCCGAGCGTATTGTTGCCCTTGACCATGTAGACGTTGCCGCTGTCATCGACGGCGCCGCGGCAGCCAAAGCGCGGAAGCTTCTTCTCAGGCCCCGGCTTGATGTCCGCCTTCCGGCCCCAGCTGTCGCGAGTCGGGTTGTAGTTGTAGAAGTCCGGCGTGTTGTTACCCTTTGCGGCGAAAACGAGTCCGCTATTGGGATCGTACGTCAGCCAGCCTCCATCCTTGATGGCCTTGTCTGACGGAGGGAATGGCATGGGGACTTTCTCGGACCAGCCCGGCCTCGGCGGTATCTCGGGAAGTCCCTGGATGAACGGCAGCATCGGAGTGTGCGTCATGCCGGGCAGTGAGTGGTTCGTATGCCCTTCGCTCACAACAACGCTCACTTGCGTCGTGTCGGTAATGCTCACGTTAAGCGATACGTGGCCGCCCGGATCGGTCCTGCCCACTGCGTACGTACCGCCGCCGCAGATGCAGGCCAATGCAGACTCAACGGGCGTGCTCGTATCCTTGAGCGTAACCGTGAGGACAAGGGTCGTTTCCATCCCGACCGGGAACGAGTCGGGTAGCCCGGTTACGTCGACGGACTCCGGCATTCCGCCAATCCAGACCTGCATTGTCGGGTCACCGAGCACCAGTGACCGCAACAGAGAGACAAGCCCGTTCGGAGAACCGGTTCCGCCGTGCGTGACAAAGTACGCGTCCGAGTACATCTTGACGCCGCCCAAGTCCAAAGTAGGGCCGTTGTATCGTAAACCGCCGGCATCCAAAGTTCGGTCACAGTCGTACAGCGCCTTCACCAGAGAAGAGCACCGAATGACGGTCGGATTGAAGACCGATCCGGTCGCGCCAAAGGACGCAACCGCACCGCCCGGCGCCTTGCGTAGCCAAGCCTCAGAGAGACACTCCTTGGATGACCCGACGCCGTTGATCGCGCCGCACAGGCAAGCCATATCCATCACTACAGGAGTCATGTTAGCGTTCTGCAGGGCGTCGACCTCCGAGCATCGCCAGCTATCGTACCCCTCGCCGTGATTCCACCAAAGCCACCTGTCGAAGCCGCCGTGCCCGAGGTACACGACGACGCCGGTCCCAGAATTCAGTGTGCTATCGACGTCCGGGTTGCTGACTTCCTCTAAGTACCCGTTGAGGAAGGACTTGTTGACGTCTGGCCAGTACCGATAGTACGGCATTGTGTCGATCTTGGTCAGCTCGTCCCGGAACACGATAGGGTTGTCCTGCTTGTTCGCCACGAACGTCATCTTGGTCAGCCAGTCGGCGGTGGGCGGTGGGTCCCGCTGATAGCGCAGAATCTTCCCTATGATGGTATCGAGACTCTTGCAGGTTCCGTTACGAGGGGAGATACGAGCCACGCGCACGTCGGGGTAAAGGTCAAGGGCTCCGGTAGAAGGGAGATCATCTAGACAAGAATAGTAGAAGTCGCTGTAAGCCGAGTCACTGTGGTCCCAGCCTTGCTCAGGGTATGAGTGAAGCGGAATCTGGGTCGGATCTGCGGCCTCACCGATCAGCAGCACCCACCGCAGCGCAGGGTTGGACTGGTATTCCGTCTGAATGGCACTTCTGAGCGTCCAATCAGTCCATGTTCCATAGACCACGGTATCCGCATAGCCACGACGCCGTATCCACTGAAGCAAGGCCCGTACGCTGTCGCTGGCTTCGTAGCTGCTATGGCAGAACACCATGCACTTGATACCGGCCAGCGTGTCCTGACGAATGATGGGCAGGGATACGTCAGAGAAGTTGTTGATGAACCGTGCGTAGAGCGGTGTCATCCAGTCCTCGGGCTGTCCCGCATAGACGGAGCCACCGGAGTAATTGACCCTGACAATCAGGCTACAGGCAACGCATATCGTACCCTGCATCGGATTGACGCGCACCGGCAGGACATCCAGGTTGAGCACTTGCAGGCTACGCCAGTTGCTGGTGTACACCGAGCGAACGTATGTGGTCGGATAGAAAGCTGTGCAGGTGTCGTAGAACAAGCGGTCGAATGCGAATGGGACAATGGTGTCGTTGAGACAGGCCTCCCCTTGCTCCGGGTACACCCTACCAACAGGTAGGACGTGTGTGCCAACAGTCTGTACGACGATGGACGTGTTGCAGCCATTCGGCACTACCAGGACCACTGGAACACGCAGCAATTGGGGTCTCCCCGGGGCCATGGTCGCGTAGTTCGCGCCGTCCATGGCCAGCCTGAAGAATAACATGGTGTCGACGACGACCGGCATTATCTCCGGATCCGGGACCATCACCTTGAATGTGGTGTGTGTGGAATTCTGCTCCAAGATTGTCACGCTCGCAGCACCCGCTCCGTGAGCTACAGCCGCGAGGGCGACTACTGCGAGCAGCATCGTGACCGCTGCTCTACGTTCAGATCTCATCTCTCCCTCCTTGAGCGCAACTGGGCGCTCTGTTTCCTACTTCAACTTGACGGCCTTTCCTCGGACTCCACCGACCGCCGTCACCACATAGACGCCTGGCGGTACGGACCGACCTCGGCTGTCCTTGCCATCCCACGTCAGCCGCAGCGCCCCGCCTGCAGACTTGGCCGCATTCAATGAGCGCACCAGTCGGCCATCCTCGGCAAAGACTCTGACCTCTCCTGCGGGGACCGATATGCCACCGGTAATGGACAGTTGGTCATGGAACGGACTCGGGTCGAGCCGCAGCGCCGACGCGGTGTCCGCATCCGGCTCGCGCCCCTGCCCCTCCGGCCACGCGGTAGTCGCGTCGTGTATCACGTAGACCTTGGAACTACCAAGGTGCCCGACATAGAGCCGCCTCTGCACCGGCGACTCGGCAATGACGAACGGAGAATTGGCCACCGGCAGCGACATGAGATTCTGTCTACCATCGCCTGACAGCACAATCACTTCGGTTATTGAAAACGAACTGGCGCAGTAGAACCGGTCAGATGGTGAGCACCAGTGAATTGCCTCCACGACGGCATGTCCCGTATTCATGGCGGCAACGACCGTGTCCTTCCGAGCATCGATGGCATAGAGCCAGCCTTCGTCAGCATAGACTGACACCACGACGACATCGCGCTTGTCGCTGCCCGTCACCGCTTCCACCACGCCGTACTCGGCAACCGGTATCGTGGCCACAACCGAGTCCGACCGTCCGTCGATGACAACGACCGACTCGTCGCCTGCGCAGTAGAACTTGCCGACCCTCGGGCTGTAGTACCCGGCGTTCACCTCGCAGCCGCCGATGGCAATTGTCTTGATGACCAGACTCTTGTTCAAGTCCACAATCGAGACTGAGTAATCATCATAGTTGAGCACGTAGAGCTTTCGTCCAGACACGTTGAGGTACAACTTGAGTGGACACCGTCCGACAGGAACGTAGTTGAGCAAAGAGTCCGTCGCGCAGTCGACCACGGCAACCTGAGAGGAATTCTGACAACTGACATACACGCGATCCGCGACCGGATCCCATACCGCCCTCGTCGCTCCCGGTATCGATATCGCCTTCACCCGCGAGTGCGTGATTCCGTCCACAACCAAGAGCGAGTCGTGCCATTGCCAGTCGTGATATGTGCAGAACGCCTTGTTGTCCAGAGAATCATAGCAGACCGATAGGGCCCCGTAGAGCGGGAACTGCGACACCACGCGGTTGCTGTCGCAGGAGATGGCAAAGAACCCGCGATACTCACAGGCCCCGTAAATGACGTCCTCACGTGAGTTGTAGGCCATGCCACCAACCCACGCGCCCGGAACCTGCACGCTGTCTTCCACGTACTGAGCGCGACCTGTCGCGGCCAACAGACAGACCGTGACCAACGCCACGGACAGACAATGCCGGAGCGGAGGATGCACCACGAAGCTACATCGGCCCGGTTCTGTTGAAGGAACACTGCGAAGGACACACGAGCGTAGGAGTGCGGGGAAGCGCCCGGTGGACAACAATCCCGGGCGACATGCCCGGTCGCGAGTCGCCAGATCTACGCTTGGGTAGAACGTCCTGCCAAGTCAGCCATCCACAGTCGTTGTCAGAGATACATTCCACCTAAGCGCACGTTTCATACCGGTGACCATCGTCCACGTAAGTAGTTGGCCAACAGTAAGATAGCACGATGCGCGACGGTGCACCGTCGGTATCAACTGGGGATGTGCGCGGAGGTCTGCATTTGTATATCCAGTAATATCAATCGGTTAGACTGGCGCGACACATCTGCTTGTCGCACCGGGCGCTTGCCGTCACTTCAGACTTGTGTGACGGGGATTTCCGAGGAGATAGTAGTAGAGCCCTGGCGCAGCCGTCTCCCCTGCCATCGCTGACGGCTCACGGCTGACGGCTAGCGGCCGATGGCGGTAGGGCGATCAGGTTCGGTCCGGGAACTTCTCTTTCAGGTAGGTGACGATGTCGGTGGTCGGCGTGCCCGGCCCGAAGAGCCGGCCGCAGCCC
>CAZVCQ010000184.1:0-6253 GCA_964626085.1 uncultured bacterium | reverse complement strand
GTTCCTCGCCCTCGCCTGGCACCGCGAACGCGGCCTGCCGGTTGTCGTCGGGCGCTTCTTCAACATCGCAGGCCCGCGCCAGAGCGGCGCCTACGGCATGGTGCTGCCGCGCTTCTGCGCTGCGCTGTGCGACCACGTCCTGGGGAAGCCTCCCTCCGCGCCTGCGGCCCAGGAGCTTCTCGCTCGGCTCGAGCGGAACAACCTCTTCCTCGTTCCCCTCGGTACCGACGGGAAGTGGTATCGCTATCACCACCTCTTCCGGGACCTGCTGCTCGACCATCTGCCCGATCTGTGCTCGCCGGATCACCGGAGACGCGTGGCCCGCCGCGCGGCGGAATACGACACCCGCGTCCGCGTGATGAACATGGACCCGATCGTCATGGCCGTCAGCCAGGAAGTCGTGAAACAGGGCTACACGGAAGCGGGCCGCCCCGACGCTTACAATGCCGACGACGTGACACTGGTGGCCTCTGACCAGTTCAGCTACGTGGCGGCGGTGAGCGGCAGGATGGTGCGGGAGCGTCCCGCCGCGATATTCTTCGTGGGCTATTTCTTCGCCGAGGCGCTCCTGTTGGCCGAAACGGGGGCCTCGACCGGCGCCGTGCAGATCGCCGGCACCGACGCCTACACCCAGATTCCCTTCTTCGTCACCACGTGCGACTATACGCTCATCGGTGAAGAGTTATACGCCGCCTCGGCCTACCTGTCGCGCGAACCGCTGCTGCTTGGGGCTATCAAGGCGCAGGACTACTCCAAAGCCATCATCGTTGGACTGATTCTACTCGCCACGCTGCTCGCCCTGGTGGCAAACGTGTCGGTCAACAGGTTCCTGTAGGAAGGAGCGGACATGCAGCGAAAACTCCCATTGACTATCGTGCTCGTAACCGGCATCTTCGGCGCCCTAGCGTTCTTCGTGCCGCATGGCGCCATCCGCAGCGTGGATGAGGTCTTCCGGAACGACGTCCAGCGTATCCTCGCCGCGTTCAGCCTCGTGCTTGGCGTCGGCTCGATCGTCCAGCACCACCTCATCAAGATCCAGCGCAAGGCGACCTTCTGGCAGTACAGCTGGATAACGCTCCTCGCGCTGCTCGTGACCGCCATCATCGGCCTGTTCGGCGGCATCGACCCGAACCGGCCGGGCATCCTACCGACCCACATCGGCAGCTTCTCGTTCCACATCCAGACCATCTACTCGAACATGATGGTACCGCTGGCGGCCACGATGTTCTCACTCCTGGCGTTCTTCATGTCGTCGGCCGCGTACCGCGCCTTCCGGGCGCGGAACGTAGAGGCGACCCTGCTCCTGGCCGCCGCGTTCATCCTGATGCTCGGAGCCGTGCCCCTGGGCCGGACCATTCACCACGAGCTGCCCGCGTTCGCCGAGTGGATACTGGCCGTGCCCAACACCGCTTCGAAGCGCGGCATCCTGTTCGGCGTCGAACTCGGAGTCTTCGCGACGTCGCTGAAGATAGTTCTCGGCATCGAGCGCGGCTGGCTCGGCGGGGGAGGTGGCAAGTGACGCCGCCGGAAGGCGCCGCCCGTGGCAGCTTCTGGACGCGGCTGCAGGCGATTGACCGGCGTTGGATCTACCTGGTCATCTGGATCGTGGTGATGGTCCCGCTCCTGTTCCCGTTCGCAATCAAGCCCAAGCCGACCGCGCCGGTCGAGAAGCTCTTCAGCTACATCGACACGATGCCTGCGGGCAAGGCGCTTATCATCTCCGTCGACTTCACGCCCGACACCCGGGCCGAGCTCCAGCCGATGGTCGTTGCGCTCCTCCGCCACGCCTTCTCCACGGGTCGCCCGGTCGGCGTGCTGGCGATGGCGGTGTACGGCCTGGGCCTGGGCGAGGAAGCGCTGAGCCAGGTCACGGCGGAATTCAACGCCCACGCGACGACGCACGAAGACTCGGTCATCAACGGCGAGGACTATGTCTTCTGGGGCTGGACCACGCCGCCCCTGACCGTGATGCTCGGCATGGGCGAACGGATCGCCAACGTCTTCCCGGTCGACTACTACGGATCGAGGACCGAGAGCCTGCCGATCATGCGCGACCTGCGCAACTACGACGACGCCGGGATCCTCGTGACGGTCGCCGCATCCGCCATGCCGCGTTCGTGGATCGTGTTTGCCCAGACCCAGTTCGGGGTCCACCTCGGGTGCGGCATCACCGCGGTCTCGGCCGCGGACTTCTACCCGTACGTCAACTCCGGTCAGTTCGTCGGTATGCTCGCCGGCATGAAGGGAGCGGCCGAATACGAACAATTGGTGATGGAACGGATGACGAAAGACAAGATGGACTGGGGCCTGCGCAACCGCGGCACCGAAGCGATGTCCTCTCAAACCTCGGCCCACCTGGCCATCATGGCGTTCATCATCATCGGCAACATCGGCTACTTCGCCACCCGCAGGAGGAAGTCATGAACATCGCCACCGACCCTTGGGTCTGGATCGCGGCCATCCTGACTATCGCCATCTTCTCATTCCTCTACCGTGAAAACCCCTTCTACCGCACGGCCGAGCACCTCTACGTCGGCATCGCCAACGGCTATGCCATCACGTTCTACTGGCACCGCATCCTGGTGCCGAGCCTCTTCGACCCGGTCGCCCACAGCCCCCATTTTATCACCAAAGTCTGGCTGATTGCCGTCGCGATAATCGGCGCGTTCTACTTCACCCGGTTCATCCCGAAGATATCGTGGCTGGTGCGCATCCCGATTGCCATCCTGCTCGGGTATGGCTGCGGCGCGAGCATCCCGCGCGCGGTCGACGCCGAACTCATCAAACAGCTCCAGGCCACCATCATCACCCGCGCCCACTTCGCGCACTGGGACACGGCGGCCTGGGCCATCATAATTCTGCTCGGCGTCATTGCCACCATCAGCTACTTCTTCTTCTCGGCCGAACGCAAAGGCGTACTCAAGCCGATGAGCTACGTCGGCGTCATCTTCATCATGGTCGGGTTCGGCGCGTCGTTCGGCTACACGGTGATGGCCCGTATTTCGCTTTTCATCGGTCGTCTCCAGTTCCTTCTCGGCGACTGGCTGGGGATCATCAAATGAGTGTGCAGTTTGCAGTTGGCAGTTTGCAGTAGCGGAGGCACCTGCAACGGCCGGTCAGAAGACTCGCCAGGATCTTGAGGCGAGGACCGCCAAGTTCGGGATAGATGTCATCAAGTTCGCGCACCAGGTGCGCGAGAACCCCGTGACGAAACCGCTGGTAGGTCAGCTCGTCAGGGCAGCCACCAGTGTTGGAGCCAACTACTGCGAGGCGGATGAGGCTGAATCAAAGAAGGACTTCCGACACAAGATAGGAATCTGCGTCAAAGAGGCGCGCGAAACCAAGCATTGGCTACAGATGATGGTCGCGGCGGCACCTGAACACCGGACTGCGGCGGCGGTATTGTGGCGTGAGGCCAAGGAACTGACGCTGGTGTTCGGCGCTATCGCACGCTCGTGCGACAAGCCGCGCTAGTCACTGCGAACTGGTCACTGACTGCAAACTGCAACCTGCAGACTGCAAACTCGCGCGTCCTAGTCGCGCAAGTACACCTGCCACACGTACGCGCCCGCGCCGACCGCGACGGCCACCCCCGCCAGAACAACGGCCACAGCTGCAACCCCTGCCTGCTGGAACGATACGACCGGCACGGACACGTGGTTCAGGCCGGAGCGGTCCAGAAGCGCCTCTAACTCACGTACAATGGGGACGCGCGCCAGCCAGACCAGGCCGGCGAGCACCGGCGCCAGCGCCAACGACCACCACGGGTTCGGGGCGAATCCGCGCTGCCTGGGCAGCGACGCAAGCACCTTCCCACGAAAACCCGGCGACGGCTCCATTATCGGCTGATGGTCCAGCGTGGAGACGACAGCGGTCACAAGCGACAGCTCGCGCTGACACTCGGCGCACTCCACAAGATGGGCATCAAACAGCCTCCGGTTCTCGGGGCTGAGCTCGCGCGTCACGTAATCCTGGACCGACTGCCTGATCTCTACGCAG
The DNA here is from genome assembly GCA_964626085.1 of uncultured bacterium. Lineage (GTDB taxonomy): Bacteria > Hydrothermota > Tepidihabitantia > Tepidihabitantales > Tepidihabitantaceae > UBA2258. The sequence goes on along the minus strand of CAZVCQ010000184.1, from coordinate 2,254 downwards.
TTCATTGCCACATCACCTCTTTCAGGTTATCCCAGCCGACTCGCTCCACCAGCCGGGTCTTCAACACGGCCCGGGCCCGGTGGATGTGAGCCTTGACCGTGCCCATCGGCTTGCGGGTCAGCTTCGCAATCTCCTCATAAGACAGGCCGTTGAAATGGTACAAAGTAAGCGCGGCGCGGTAATCATCCGGCAACCGGCTCACCTCCTCCTGGATCGTGGCCTGGATGTCGCGGTTCCGGAACTCCTGCGCCGGTCCCGAGACCGGCACGCCCATCGCTTCGTCGAGTTCCACCTCGGGCTTCCGTTTCCGCAGCTCGCTGATGCACGTGTTGTAGCATATACGGTAGATCCACGACGAGAACTTCGACTCGCCCTTGAACCCGGGCAGCGCGGACCAGGCCTTGATGAAACTCTCCTGCGCCGCATCCTCGGCGCGTCCGGGGTCCTTCATCAGCCGGCAGGCCATCGAGTAAAGCATTCCTTTGTAGCGTTCAACGAGCACGCCAAAAGCCTGCTCGTCGCCCCGGGCGGAGCGGCTGACGAGGGCTGCTTCGGATGTGCTCTCCATGTGTTCGACCATAAGACGCCGCCGGGCCCAGAATGTTACACCCACCGCAACAAAGAGGCAAGCCCCGGCGTCCTACGGACGATATGCTACAAGAGAAAGAAACTCACATGCCTTCGAAACGGACCCTGCTTTCAGCAGTATCCGCTTTGGTGCTGCTCGGCGCGGTCGCCGCTCTCGGCACTACCACGAACGGCGGAGGCCTTCGCGCGGCCGGCTTGATGCCGGACCGAAGAACCGAGACAGGAATCTACCACCAAGGCACAAAGACACAAAACCCGGTCCGGTCGGAAGCACCCGTCTATACTTGGCGTTCTTGGCGTCTTGGCGGTTCAACTCCGATTCTCTGGCCGGAGGTCGTGTCTGCCGCCGACCGCCCGCGCCTTGTCATGAATGAAATAGTAGTTAGCGCGCCGCGCCCGGGTCGCCTTGTCGACGCCGTCGTGCGGCCGTCGGAAATCAACTAGTGAGAGGAGCCTGACATGGACCCAGCAAACTTCGTAAACTCCGTCACCGGGATCGTCGCTATCACGATGGTCTTCGCGGTGCCGATTCTCGCGATCATCGCCACCATGGCAATCATCATGGCGGTCGTTGGCCGACGCCACAAAGAACGGATGAAGATGATAGAACAGGGGATGATTCCGCCCCCGCCCCGGAAACAGAAAGGCAACTACTACGGCCTGATGATTACCGGTGCGATATTCTTCGCCTTCGGCCTAGCCATGTTCGCCGCGGCGCTCGTGGGACAGGAGAACGACTACACGCCCGGATTCATCTTCGGATTCATCGGCCTCGCCATGCTTGCCTGCTTCGCCATCATCCGCGTGGTGCGCAAGAACGAGCCGGCCGACAACACCGACGCCCACCAGCCGCCGCCCCCGCCTTTGCCCCCACAGCCTTAGAACACAGAACCTGAGGCATACCACGGGGCGGCGTCAGCCGCCCCGCTTCCTATCGGCCACGACGCCAACCACGAACACCCACAGATTGCCCAGATTACACAGATTCATGCCCTCCTCTCTCTCTTCCTTGAAAAGAGGGTCGGGGCGAGGAGGCATGGGGCGCGGAACATGACAACAAGAACGGGGCTGTACCGCCCAAATGGGGGCTGTGCCACGCTGAGTCCGACCCATTCGGCTCTCTCTGTCATTCCGAGGGAGTCCGACGAGTCGAGGAATCTCGCTCGCTCAGGGCAGGCTCCAGCGCTCCGAGGAACTGTCCCCATTTGGCGCCCGTCGGGGCTATCCCCAGTTTTCGTGGTCACTGGCACCTCGCACCAAACGCGCGGTTGTGTCTCTCGATGTGCCTCTCGTTCTTCCTCAAGAAGTGGCGGCCGACGCGTCTTCAGCCGTGTCGCGACCTGTGTCTTCGGCTGAATCCGGCGCTGTGTCTCGACCTTTGTCTCAACTTGTATCTCAACCTGAATCCGGCGCTGTTCCGCAAGTTGTTCGAGAAGTTGTTCCTGTCGTTGTTCCAGACGTTCTTCGCGTCATTGCTCGGCTCGATGTTCGAGTCAAAGCTCCGGTCATTGTAGGCTTCAACGTATCTCGCGCTGCTCCGGCGAAGGCCACGGGGTAGGCGGCCCCTGGGCCGAGGAGTGGGCGGCAGAATTGTGCTCAGGAATGTCCGAGCCACTACATATGGACGAGACGCCCTGCGTCCGCCTTCACTGCCCAGGGGATGGAC
>CAZVCQ010000183.1:0-6277 GCA_964626085.1 uncultured bacterium | reverse complement strand
CGGTCGTCAGCACGTCGTCAACCACCAGCACGCGGTCCTCGGGCCCGAGCCGGAACCCGCGCCCGATCTTCCGGCCCAACTCCCCCTTCTCGGCAATGACGCACCGGCAGCCAAGTTGCCGGGCGACTTCGTAGGCGATGATGATGCCGCCGGTCGTGGGACCGCAGACGACAGTCACGTTGTCCTTGCGGAACTGGTCCGCGACCGACTTGGCAAAGGCTCCGCAGACCGAGGGCTGTTCGAGAATCCGGAACTTCTCGAAGTACTTGTCCGAGTGCTTACCTGACGTCAGCAGGAAGTGTCCCTCCCGCAGAACCCCGTACTTCTTCAGCATCTCACCTAATTCGGTTGCCACTCATTCTCCAATCTGTGTAATCTGCGTAATCTGTGGATCCATCTGCGCCCGTATCTCCGCAATGGCCGCAACCGGGTCCGGCGCTTCGTATATCGGCCGGCCGACTACGATGTAGTCCGCGCCTGCCTGCGCCGCTTCTGCCGGCGTCAGCGTCCGCGCCTGATCATCGCGGGAAGTTCGAACGCCGATTTCCGAACGCCGAAGTCCGGAATCGGCACCTCCGTTCGGCGTTTGGCGCTCGGCGCTTGGCGTTTGCGCGAGCCTGATTCCCGGCGTGACCACTACGAAGTCCTTGCCGCACGCTTCCTTCACGACGCCGATCTCCTGCGGCGAAGCGACCACGCCGCCGCAGCCTGACTCCTTGGCCAGCTGCGCCAGGCTGCGCACACGGTCGGACACCGCCTGGCGGTGTCCGCTTATCCTCTCAAGCGCCATTTCATCAAGACTGGTGAGCACTGTCACTCCAAGGACGAGCGGCCTGGTGCCTTTGGCCCGTTCTGCTGCGAGCGCCGCTTCCGAGAGCATCTTCGGCCCGCCCATCGTGTGGACGGTGAGCATCGAAACTCCGAGTTCGGACGCGGCCTCGACCGCCTTGCCGACAACCGAAGGTATATCCGAGTACTTGAGGTCTAGAAACACGCGGCACCCGGCCCCGACAAAATCGCGCACGACGTCCGGTCCCGAGGTCGTGAACATGTCCATTCCGATCTTGTAGACGTCGACGCGGTTGCCGATGCGGTCGCGGAGCCCCACCGCGCCCGCCCGGTCAACGTTCATCGCCAGCACTATCTTGGTCAACTCCGCCTCCTCGCTCTGCCGACAATCTGCTCCCAGTTGCTCAGCCGGTTCTTCTGAGCGTACTGCTTCAGACCGTTCCCCACTTCGAGTGCTGCCTCAGGATTCACCAAACTCGCAGTGCCGACCTGCACCATCCGCGCCCCCGCGCTCAGGAAGTCGAGCGCGTCCGCGCCTGCCATCACGCCGCCGCATCCGATGATCGGTATCTTCACCGCGGCCGCGACCCGGTCCACACAGAACAGGGCAAATGGCTTGAGTGCCGGGCCCGAGACTCCGCCGGTCCTGCCGCCGAGGAAAGGCCGCCCGTCCTCGTCCAGGGCAAGCCCGAACAAAGTGTTGATGAGGGTAACTCCATCCGCGCCGGCAGCCTCGGCTGCCCTAGCGGTCTCAACCGGGTCCACGAAGTTGGCCGTGAGCTTAATAATGATGGTCTTGGTCGTCCGCTTGCGCACCAGTGCGGTTATCGCCTCGACCACCCGCGGCTGCTGCCCGAACAAAGCGCCGCCTTCTCTGACATTCGGACATGACACGTTCACTTCCAGCGCATCCACCGTTTCGGAATCGAGCCGCGCCGTCAGTTCGCCGTACTCCTCGATGGTGAACCCGGCGATATTGACGACAACCCGGCACTTCAGCTTCGCCGTCCGCGGCACCACGTCGACGCAGAACTTCTCCACGCCTGGGTTCTCGAGCCCGACCGAATTGAGGATGCCGCCCGGGAACTCGCAGATTCTGGGTGGCGGGTTGCCGACGCGCGGCTGCAGGGTGATCGCCTTTGTCACCACTCCGCCGAGCCGGTTCGCCACTGATGGGAACTTGAGCCCGAACTCGAACGTCCCGGACGCCGCCAGCACCGGGTTCGCAAACGTCGTCCGGCCGATCGTCACTTGCGGGTTCACAGCACCACTTCGTTGAGCCGCACGACCGGTCCTTCTTCACAGAACCGGACATGGCCGCCGCCTTTCTTCGGCAGGGCACAGCAGTAACAGATGCCGGTACCGCAGCCCATCCGTTCCTCGACAAAGCCCCAGACCGGTATCGGGTCAAGCCGCTTCACCAGGTCGGCAAGCATCGGCCTCGGCCCGCAGGCGAAGACAACCGACGGCTGACGGCTGGCGGCTGACCGCCTTCCGGCGTCTTGGCTTTTGGCGTTTGGCTCTTGGCTTCTGACTTGCTTCTCGCTCAGCTCAGTTACCATGCCATGGAATCCGGCGCTTCCGTCATCGGTCGCAATCGCCACCCGCACGCCAAGCGCGCGAAACTCTCTGACGAGCAGCAACTCCGCTTTGGTTCGGGCACCGAGCAGAACCTGCAATCGGTTCGCCAGCTTGAGCCGACGGGCAAGAAAGAGCAATGGCGCAGTTCCGATCCCGCCGCCGCAGAGCAGGATGTCCTTGTGGTGCAACTCCGGCGCGGGCCGGCCCAACGGCCCAAGCACATCGAGTTCGTCGCCGGCGCGCGTGCGGCCGAGCAGGGCGGTCCCACGCCCGACCACACGAAACACGATCCGCACTCGGCCGCGCTCGACATCGCAGACTGAAATCGGCCGCCTGAGCAGCGGGTCAAGCCCGCTTGAGACCTTGACGTTGAGGAATTGCCCGGGCTTGACCCGACGCGCTATGTCCGGCGCCTCCAGCCACAGCGAGAAAACGCCCGCGCACATCTCGCGGGCCTGGGCAACCGGGCAGCGCGTGGGTTTCACCGGTATTCGAATTCCATTCTCCGGTCCAGCCAATACTCATCGGGCTTCGTCGAGATGGGTCGCTTCTCGCCGTCGCTGCGCACGCTGATGCGCGCCGCATCAACGCCGGCCGCGACCAGGAAGTCTCTGACCACCTCCGCCCGTTTCAGACCAAGTTCCCGGTTGTAATGCTCGCTCGCCCGCGGGTCGCAGTGGCCGACTATCACGAACTTCACATCCGGATGCGCCTTGAGCGATTCCGCGTCGGCCCTGAGTCGTGCCGAATCTGCAGCCTGAATCTGCCACGAGTCGGTCGCAAAGTGGGCGATCTCAAGCTGGAGCTTCGCGGCCGACTTCACCGGCTCGGGGGTCTCCGGTGACTTCGCCGACTCGGCCGTGTCGACACCGGGCGCCGGTGGCTGCGTTGCCGGAACCGTGTCCTGCTTGCCCTGAGTTGTTGCTTCCGGAACCCGACCTTTGGCCGGGGGCTTCGGTTGGCCCGGCAGAGTGTCAGCCCCGCGCGGCGGCCCACTGGCAGGCTTCTCACCGCCCGCCCCCCTCTCGATACCCGGCGCGCCCGGTTTCGTCTCCGGCCGTTCGCCTCGGCCGGGCGGCCCTTTCACAAGGTCGGGTCGCGCAGGCGGGCGTCCCGGCTCGCCGTACCCGCGTGGCGACATCCCGGGCCCCCGTGCGGCAATGTCGCCGGTATCAACGGGCGGCGGTTCCGGCAGTGGCGAAGGAGGCTCAAGGCCGGGTGGCGCCGCCGGCTCTCCCTCAGTGACCGGCGGAGCGGTGGCGGTCGTCTCCGGCTTCACCTCAGTCTTCTTCTTCGCGCGCTTTGGCACCGGCAGTCCGAGCCAGCGCCGCGACTCGTCCGCGTACTCGGTCTCCAGGTATTCAGATATCTCCTGCCTGAGCAACGGAACCGCCCCGGCCGTGTCATTCTTCACGTTCCGCTTTATCCACGCCTTGGCGAACAGCGCCTTGGCCGCCCAGTCCGTGTCCGGGAACGAATCGTGGACATTCTGGTAAAGGTCCATCGCCTTGTCATAGTCGCCGAGGTTCAAGTTGTTCACCTCGGCCAGGAGGAACATCGCCTCGGCCGGCGTCAGCGAGTCGCCGCTGGCCTTCTTGCCCGTCGTGCGCGCGGCCAGTGCATCGAGCAACGTCAGCCGCTTCACGGCAAGCACTCCATAGTCCGAATCCACGCGGCGAATCTTGGCCGTGTCGTAGTACACGCGCGCCTTGTCGAAATTGGCCCCTTCCTCGTGGTGCTTGCCGATGCGAAACGCCGCCTCGGCCCCGAGGTCGCTTGCGCCCCTTACCTTGACCCAGGCCGCAAGCGCTTCCGGCTGCCGGCCGACTTCGATCAAGGCCTTGCCGAGCAACAGGCTTGCCTCGTCGTCCAAATCAGAGTACCGGCCGAGTACATCCGTAGCCTCGGCGACCGCTTCCGCGTACCTGCCCTCCTCGTACCGGCAGGCGGCAATCTTCAGGTTGGCCAACGCGCGCTGCTTTGGGTCATCGGTCAACCGGGCGTAGGATGCGTACCATTCCTCGGCAACGGCGTACCGCTTCAGCGTGAACGAGCCGTCGGCGAGCAACTTCACCGCCGGCAGGCGGAACCGGGACCGCGGGAACCGCTCGAGGAAAGCCGCCAGCGAATCGGTGCCCCGGGCCAGCTCTTGCCGGTCGATGAACGACTTCGCGAGATTGTAGGTGGCCTCGTCGGCGAACTCCGGGTACTTCTGCTTCACCGCGTCCAGCGTTACCCGCGCCGTCCCGTACTGCTTGTCGGCAAGCAGAGCCAGCCCGCGGTAGAGCTCGCCCCGAGGCACGAAGCCGGAGTTCGGGAAAGCCAGGTTCAGTTGGTCGAACTCCCGGATTGCCTTGTCATACTGCCCTTGCTGATAGTAGCTTGAGCCGACGAGGAACAGCGCGTCGTCCACCCACCTTGACTTCGGCCAGCGCTGGATGAGCAGGGCCGACTTCTCAATCGCCTTGTCGAATTTGGCCTTGGCCTGGGAGCTCTGGTTCTGTTCCTTCAGCTTCATGCCCTCGCGGTACGCGGCCTTGGCATTGTAGAACGTGTTAAAGTACGCGCAGCCCGCACCGAGCAGGACAATCGCTGCGAGCAGGCAGGCGAGCGGCCGGATGTGTCGGGAACGTCTCAAACTGGTCTCTTGTCTATCTTAATGCCTGACAGTGCCTGCTGTCAAGCTAGCCAGCGGCGGCAGTTGGCCGAGCCTGGCCGACGTCGGACTGCTCACCGGACCTTCTGACCGCTGTATCACTGGAACACTCCTCCGGAACCGAGACAGGAACCAACCACCAAAGCACGAAGAGGGTCCGGACCGGGAATGTCCTTGTATGCTTGGCAATCTTGGTGTCTTGGCGGTGCAATATCGGATTCAGGGCACTCTCCTTTCCTTGCCAAGCCGCAACCTGTTGGCATAATGTAGCGTCCTATTCTTGAATTCCTCCGCTGGTCAGACCAAAAGGAGCTTCATCGTGAATACAGATATCAACCGGCCGGCGGCAACCGTCAAAGCCGAGCTCAAGCGCATGCTCGACGCCGGTTGCAGCTTCGCCGATGCGCGTTTCTACGACGAGGACCGCGGAGAGCGGCTCACGCTCTATGACGGCAATCTTGAAACCAACTACGGTGCGAACGAACGCGGCATCGGCATCCGGACCCTCTACAAGGGCGCCTGGGGCTTTGCCGCCACCGCCGACCTCGCCTCGATCCCGGCGTGCTTCGAGAAGGCGCTCGCCAACGCCAAGGCCGCGACGATGCTGCCCGGCTTCCCCAAAGATATGGGTCCGGCCCAGCCCGCCAAGGGCGAATACCGGCCCCCGGTCAAGCAGGACCCGTTCGAGGTGCCGATGGCCGAGAAACTCGCCCTGCTCTCCGGCATTGACGCGAAGCTGAAGGACAACGCGGTCGCGCATCGCTACGTGACAGCCGGTTTCCAGCGTCGCAAGATATTCTACTGGAACTCGGAAGGCACCGAGGTCGACCGCTGGCAGCTCAATACTTTCGGCACGATGGCGGTGATGGCGCCCGACCCGCAGGGCCGGACCCAGCGCCGGACCATGGAGCTCTTCTGCAACGGCGACGGCACCCGCGGCTGGGAGTGGATTGCGAACCCGGACGCATTCGGAGGCCATGCCGAGCGCGTTCGCAAGGAACTCTCGGAGATCATCGCGGCCGAACCGCTGCCCCCGGGCAAGCGGGACGTGATTCTCCTTCCCGGCCAGGGCTTCCTCCAGGTTCACGAGACCATCGGCCATGCGCTCGAACTCGACCGGATTCTCGGGTACGAGCTGTCGTTTGCCGGTGGCTCTCACGTCCGGCTCGAGCACATCGGCAGTCTCCGCTACGGGTCGGACAAACTCAATGCCCGGGCCGGCATCGTAGCCAACTCGCCCGGCACGTTCGG
>CAZVCQ010000182.1:0-6325 GCA_964626085.1 uncultured bacterium | reverse complement strand
CCCGGTGCTGCAACTGCGCTATTGCTGCGGCAGCCAGCCGGTCGGAGAATGTCGACTCGGCCGGAGGCGGAGCAGGCTGGGCGAACACAAGCAGAGCCAAGACCAAGTGCACCATCCAAGTGTATCGGTAACCCAACGGCAGTAAAGCGCTCTTTGACATCCGTCTGTAGCGGGCGAGAATCCTGCCGTGGATATTCGCTCCGTCACCCCAACTCTCTGCCGCCTGATGGGCATCGAGCCGCCGACAGTATGTACTGCTCCGGTGCTCGATGCTGTGCTGAAGGTGGCGCCGGGCCGCGTTGAACGGGTGCTGGTCCATGCCGCAGACGCAATCGGCCGCGTGTTCCTCGACAATCACCCGGACCTGAAGAAGCGGCTGGTCGCGGCCTCGGACGTGGAGGTCGAACTGCGGTCGATGATGCCGCCCAAGACTCCGGTCTGCTACGCCTCGATGTTCACCGGCGCTCCGCCCGGGGTCCACGGCATCACAAGGTACGAACGGCCGGTGCTATCCTGTGACACAATCTTCGACGCGCTGGCCCGGGCGGGAAAACGTGCGGCCATCGTCGCTGTCAAAGACTGCAGCATGGACATCATCTTCCGCAATCGGGCGATTGACTACTTCACCGAGCAGGATGATGCCGCCGTCCTGATGCGCACTCTCAAGCTGGTCGAGGAAGACAAGCACGACTTCATCGTATCCTACAATCAGGGGTACGACGATGAGCTCCATCGGTCAAGCCACCAAAGCCCTGAGGCGCTGGCTGCTGCCGGCCGCCATGTGGAGACGTTCATAAGGCTGCAGCAGGCAACCGAGGAGCAATGGGTCCGTCACGACCGTGCGCTGTTGTTTGTCTCTGACCACGGCGCGCACTACGATACGGTCAAAGGCAAGGGTGATCACTGCGAGGACACACCCGAGGATATGGACGTTCTGCACTTCTGGCGCATACGGCCGGCGCGGTGACGGTTCTGTGCCTCGGTGACAGCCTGACCGAAGGTACGGTCGGGGTTGGGTTCATCCCTTTCCTCGAGGAGATGCTGCCGGGAAACCAGTACGTCAATCTGGGCGTGAACGGCGACACCATCGCCGGTCTGCGGCTTCGGGCCGAGCGGCTGCAGATGCGCGGCGACGCGGCAATTGTCTGGATTGGCACCAATGACGTGATGATGCAGCCGGACTGGAATAACAGCTCGGCAGTGGAAGAGGAATACCGGCTGCTGCTTCGCGAGGTCGCCGCACGAGTACGGGTGGTATTCGCGGTGCCGCCGCTGGTCGCCGGGTCCCAGTTCGCGGAGATGTACGACTATTCGTCGGGTCGCGCGACCGAGATGGTTCGGAGGCTGAGTGAAGAAGCCGGCTGCCGGTACGTTGACATCCAGTCGTCGTTTGCCGGGCGGCCCGGCCGCGAGTTCACGGTCGACGGCGCGCATCTCAACAACGCCGGCGCCCGTCTCGTGGCCGAGGTCCTCTCCGAGCACCTCCGCGTCGTCCTTGCTTGAGGTCGGGCCTGAAGTCCGCTTCCGCAGTTCATCACTCCACCACTTGACCACTTGAGCACTCTTCGTCCCCGACACTCCTCCTGTCGAGGGCGGTACATTTGACTCGGAGTGGCAGCTCCAGTACCCTGTAGGCGTAAGTAGACGGGCCCGTAGCTCAGTTGGTCAGAGCAGCTGACTCATAATCAGCTGGTCGTCCGTTCGACCCGGACCGGGCCCATCAAGGACATTGCAGATTTCAGATTGCAGATTGACGAACCGGCGGACGGGGATTCAAGACTGAAGACCCCGATTGAGGGATGGCTGAGCCGCTGAGCTGGACAGGACTCCGAGCGAAGGGAACGCCGACGAAGACCATCGTCCCTTCCGTCTTCATTCCGGCGTGCCCCGCGTCCAGCGCGCCGGTGTCAGGGCCGATGCCTGGGATTCTGGCCGTGGTCGTGCTGTCTCTCGCGTTCAACACCTGCTTTCTGCCAATCATCTGCACGCTGACCGACAAGGGCTGTGAGGCAGGCAGGCGCGTCCTCAGAGACGGAGACAGAATCGGTATCGGCGGTGAGCCTTTGGTCTTCCTAGGAACAAGAGAGGATAGGAGGTAGGTATGCGCACCAGACAAGAGAGCCACAGGGCTCTCAACTGGCTGCTTCCGTTCTGCCTGCTGCTACTGGTTTCCGAGGTGAGCATAGCCCAGGCACAAGAAGGTCAGGCGCGGATCAAGGACGGTCGTGGCAAATACAACAACGCCTACTTCGAGGACGCTATCAGGAATCTTCAGGAAGCCATCAGAGACACATCGCTCGACTACGGAGATTCGACTATTGTCTATTCCTACCTTGCTGCGAGTTGCGCGAAACTGCAGCAGGTAGAAGAGAGAGACCGGTACTTCAGGATAATCCTGCGGCGGAATATCAACGCGAAACTTCTAAACGAGCTTGAGGAATTCGGCCCGGATTTTGAGAAGATCCGGGCAGAAGTTGTGGAGTTTTCCCGCCGGCTCGCCGTGAACAGCACGCCCGAAGGCGCCACGGTCTATCTTGATGGCTACGAAAGGGGCCAGACCCCTCTAACCATCGAGTATCTGCAGACCTATGGGACTTACGAGGTGAAGGTGAAGAAGGCCGGCTATGACACCAGGCAGACAGACATCACTATGGACAAGGATACATCGCTCGTCATTGACCTGACGCAGGCCACGAGCAAGTTCACCGAAACGTCGCCGTTACCACCCACCGTGGTGTACACGCAACCGGGCGTTCGCTCCTATGCGGTCGGCCTCTCCGCGGGCGTAGCTTTGGGTCTGGCGTCGTACTTTGCTTCGGTCCAGTTTGACAATATGGCTGCGGATAGAGTCAAAGCCTACAACATGGCAGGCGATTCAGCCTATGCTGAAGAGCTGAAGGGCAAGGCGTCGCAGTATCATTCTCTGGGTAGTGTCTTCTACTACTCGTCATATCCTCTGATAGCGGTCGGATTCTACGTCGGGCTGAAGTTGTCGGAGAGAGTCTCCGCTGGCAAGGTCTCTTTTCTCGGAGACGACAGCCCGACAAGAGTCTGCTGCTCGTTGGACAAAGACCTGAATCTCTCTTTGGGGGTAAGGAGGAGCATATGGTAAGAAGTGTCCTGACGTCACTCGCCGGATTGCTGGTCGCTGGTCTGCTGGTCATCTGTGCCTGCCGGTCTGACCTGAATTTCCCCCCCCGGCTGGCAACCGGGTCAGTCTCAGACACAGCCCAGCTAATCGGGGTGCTTCCCGATTCGGGCACCGTGTATATCAGCAAGAATGGTTACAGGGCGTTCAACCTCGATGCCATAGTTGCGGACGTGGACGACGCCGACTCAACAATCAGCTGGTCGCTTTCGCCCGGGCCTGCGCTTGAAGTGAATCTACGTGGCGACACGGCGAGAATAGGGCCGGTGCCCAACCAGGTTTGCACGAGCTACGTTGTTTTCACCGCCACGGACCCGGGTGGCCTGAGCACCAGCAGGACGTGTCCGATTTCGGTCTTCGAGTTCCTGATTCCCCTGGATTCGGTGGTGCTGGACTCCAACAGCGTAATGGACACGGTTCTGGACTGCGAATACAGACCGGACTTGAAGAGCGGACTCATCTGGGACAAACCTGTTTGCGATTCAGCCTGGCTGCCGGAGTGCTCGCTGGTTGATTCGTCCGGGGCAAAGGTGCTCAAGCTGAGGGCCTCCGACTCAGTGGGAATTACTGGAATTTACCTCAGGATCAGCGACCCGGTCAACAACGTTGACTTCCACCACAGCATCCAGGTGAGGATACAGTAGATGCCGTGTCACTCGGTGTGCGCAAGATACCGGAGTGAAGAGGAGGAAAAGTGAGACGTTATGTCTTTGCGTGTGTAATTGCGGCTGCGATGGCGGTAGCACAGGCGAGCGGGCAAACTGCTGCTAGAGTGGAGAAGGGCGCCGTGGCCCCGGACAGGAGCACGAAGCTGGATGTTCGAATACCTCAGCTTATCGCCTACCAGGGGAAGCTCACGGATTCCACGGGCCGACCGGTCGATGACGGCAGGTATGTCATGGTCTTTTCGCTCTCCGCGGACTCCACCGGCAGTTCTTTCTGGCACGAGACCCAGGCGGTCGAAACCAGGGGAGGGCTTTTCAACATACTCCTTGGCAGCAAGGTCCCGATACTCGCGGACTCCATACCACGAGGTGGGTGTTACCTGGGTATCAGGGTTCTTCCCTCCACGGTGGAGTTCCGCCGTCAGAGGATCGTGAGCGTTCCGTTCGCTTTCCAGGCGGACAATGCTGACAAGCTCCAGGGTAGAGACACCGCTGCCTTGGACAGCCTGTACATAGGCCATACCGATACCAACGCCGTTACATCGGTCCTGATAGCGGATGGTACGATAACCAGAGCCGATGTCGCTCTCAGTTTCACCGCGCCGTATGCCGACACTGCGGACTACGCCAGTGCCGCGCCAGCTTCGGACAGCGCGGCGGTAGCCGGCAATTCCCATCTGCTCCAAGGCAAGGACACCAGTGCGCTATGGAACGCCAAAACGCTGCAGGGCAAGGATACATCGGGTTTCGTGCGTACCGGCCAGGCCGACGCGGTGACGAGTGCGATGATAGCTCCCAATACGATAGTGAGGGCTGACGTCGCCGCTGACTTCAAGGCTCCCTTCTCCGATACTGCGGACTACGCCAATGCCGCCCCGGCTTCGGACAGCGCCGGGGTGGCCGGCAACTCGCACCTGCTGCAAGGTAAGGACACGGTCCAGCTCAATGCGAGCTACGTGAATGAAGGACAAGCGGGTTCGATTACGAGCCCGATGATTCGCGACACGACTGTGAACACAGTACATATCAGGGACTCGGCGGTGACGGCTCCGAAGGTCGCGACCGGCGCGGTCACTGCTGGCAAGATTGCCGCAGGCGCGGTTGGTTCCACCGAGGTTGCCGACAATTCCGTCACTTCGGCCGATATCCAGGACGGCACCATTACATCGGCGGATATCGCGACGAGTGGCGTTGTCGCTGGGACCTACGGCGACGGGTATCATGTTCCCCGGATCACGGTCGACTCGGTTGGCCGTTTGACTGCGGCCGTAGACTCGACCATACTTGGTGCAGCGCCTACCGGACCGGCTGGTGGCGATCTGACCGGCAACTACCCCAACCCGACGATTGCCGGCGACAAGGTGACCTCTGCCAAGATACTCGACGGTACGGTTGTGAGGGCGGACGTGGCCACCGACTTCAAGGCTCCATTCTCCGACACCGCCGACTACGCCCATGTCGCACCGGCTTCGGACAGCGCGCGGGTAGCGGGGAACTCCCATCTGCTTCAGAACAAGGACACGACCGCTCTCTGGAACGCGAAGACGTTACAAGGCAAGGATACGACCGGCTTCGTGCGTAGCGGCCAAGCCAACGCGGTGACCAGTGCGATGATAGTCCCCAACACGATCGTCAGGGCGGACGTCGCCGCTGACTTCAAAGCTCCCTTTTCCGATACCGCAGACTATGCAGCAGCCGCGCCGGCTTCAGACAGCGCACGCGTCGCCGGCAACTCCCACTTGCTTCAGAACAAGGACACGACCGCACTCTGGAATGCCAAGACGCTGCAAGGCAAGGATACTACGGGTTTCGTCCGAACCGGCCAGGCCGACGCTGTGACAAGTCCGATGATAGCTCCCAACACGATTGTGAGGGCAGACGTTGCCACCGATTTCAAGGCTCCTTTTACTGATACCGCGGACTACGCCAGCGCCGCGCCGGCTTCAGACAGCGCACGCGTCGCCGGCAACTCCCATCTGCTCCAGGGCAAGGATACGACCGCCCTCTGGGATGCAAAGACGCTGCAGGGCAAGGATACGACCGCCCTGTGGAACGCCAAGACCCTTCAGGGCAAGGACACAACTGCCCTTTGGGATGCCAAGACGCTACAGGGCAAAGACACGATCGGCTTCGTGCGCACCGGTCAGGCCGATGCAGTGAGCAGTGCGATGGTGGTCAACGGCACGATCGCCAGGGCCGATGTGGCCTCAGACTTCAAGGCTCCGTACTCGGATACTGCCGACTATGCCATCTCGGCTCCAGCTTCGGACAGTGCCAGGGTCGCCGGCAACTCGCACCTACTCCAGGGCAAGGACACGACTGCTCTGTGGAATGCTAAGACGCTACAGGGCCAGGACACGACCACCCTTTGGGATGCGAAAACACTGCAGGGCAAGGACACGACCGGTTTCGTGCGCACCGGCCAGGCTGACGCGGTGACGAGTGCGATGATAGCTCCCAATACGATCGCAAGGACGGACGTCGCCACCGACTTCAAGGCTCCATTCTCCGA
>CAZVCQ010000181.1:0-6329 GCA_964626085.1 uncultured bacterium | reverse complement strand
TGGCAAACGCTCCCTGATTGCGTCCTTCGTCAATGCCTCCATAGCCGAGGGCAGCGTACAGCCCGCACCCGAAACCCAGTGCGCCCAACGCGACCCCGCCCGTCGCTTCCAACGCGTAGACGCCGAACGATGGTTGACGACTAGCGACCGGGCCGGGCATCGTCGTGGACTTCTGCGCCGCAGCCACGGATGCGAATAGTAGAGTTGGCACCAGCGCCGGCAACCGGATGCGAATCATGGTCGGATTCTAGGACTCGCGGGCGGGGATGTCAAATCGGCGGGGGATTTCGGGGACATCTTACTTAATTCAATATCCGTCAAGGACGTGGCTTCGGACTGGGCTGGAGCGGGATTCCGGGACAGGCGGAAGGGAGTGCCGTCCCGGCTATACGTCTTTGCCTTCGCGGGCATAGGCGGCGACAGGGGAGGTGCGGCTTTCGAATTCTTCCGGCGTCATCAGGATGAGGTCGAGCGGCACGACAAACTTGAGCACGGTTTCCATCTCCGCCACGCGCGTCAGTTCGACCCGCTCGAAGATGTCCTTGCCGCGGAAGTCGCTCGACACCACCGCCAGGTCGATGTCGCTTTCGGCGTCGGCCCGGCCATGCGCACGCGAGCCGAAGAGCACCAGCCGTTCAACGCGCACGCCGCCGGCGCTCAGCCGCTGCCGCAGGTCGTCGATTACTTCGGCAATTCTGATTTCAGCCATGCAAGTGCTTTCCTGCTCTCGTCAAGTATGCCCTGAGTCCGTCGGCTGTCAAACTCGGCCGACATCCGCCTGAGGTCATCCGGATACCGGGTCGGGACGCTGAGTCCGTTCAGTCGGGAGATCAGCAGCCCGACAGCGTCAGGTAGCCTGAGTTCCAGCCTACCGACGAAGTAGAGGAGGCTGTGGGTCCGCGGGGCCGGGGTCTGGAATCGGGCGATGTACAGGCCCTTGAGGGCCTTCTCTATCGAAAGGTGGCACATGAAGACCGCGTAGAAGTACCGGCCGTCCCTGTACATCGAGCCGGCGGTGTCCATGTCGTAGTCCGCCTGCCGCAGCCACTCGTCCGGCGGCTTGTCCAGGATATCGCTCATGCGGTTGCGGAAGTGTAGTGGTAGGACACCCGCTGTCAAGGAAGCAGGTGCACGCAGCAAGGAGGCCGGGAGTCGTCGACTGACAGCCGACGTGTCAACGCGCGGGGCGTAGTGTGACTGGTCGAAAGACAGCAACGAAGACAATTCGGAAGACAGTCGGAGAGACAGTGCGAAAGACAGGGCGGAAGACATTGAGGAAGACAATCGGCGAGACATCGAGAAAGGGGTCGAGCAAGACATTGAGCAAGACTTCGAGCTAGACATCGCGAGAGACTCCGAGCAAGACCGGTCGCAAGACCTCGCGCAAGACACCGCGAAAGACATCTCGAAAGACCTTGAGCAGGACATCGAGAGAGACACCGCGAGAGACAACTCGAGAGACTTTCGGAAAGGGCTGTCGATAGGGTCCCCCTTACCGGGGAGTAGGCGTGGGGAGTAGGCGCTTTCTGAAGGAAATCGCGTCCGGAGATGCCGCGAACGGGAATTCATATAGTGAGAGAGGACATATCCAGGGCAATGAGAAGCACTGAAAGGAGTCGGTATGAAGTCGGAAAAGAAGTCAGAAAAGACGCTAAGTCGCAAAAGACTGGGACTTAGCAAGGCCGCCCGGGATTTGTTGTCCCGGGTGCGGGCGAGTCCGAGCCCGGAATCGGTGTACGGGCTGGAGCCGGATGCGGCCGAGGCAAAAGCGCACAGCGTCATCGACCCGCTGGTTGATGGCACGGGGCTGCCGGTGGCCCGGCTGAATCAGTATCGATGGTATCTGGCCGAGCTGTGCCGGCTGATGCGGACGCGGTCCGGGCCGGACCTGGCGTACTGCATGGAGTTCACGATCAAGAAGTGGCTGGGGTTCGGGCTGGAGCCGAACTCGGTGGTGCTCCTCGCAAGCGAACTCTTCGACCGGCTGAATCCCAAGCCGGAGCCGGAGAGGATTCAACCACAAAGACACGAAGACACAAAGAGGACAAGCACGAATGACGAAGCTCGAATGACGATTGAAACCCGAAGTCCAAATGCGCAAGACGGCAATCCAGGAAGGCAGAGGGCGCAGAGCGAGACGACGGGAAGTGTCACCCCGACGCCTATGGAGGGGTCTTGCTCGGGCGAGATTCCTCGACAAGCTCGGAATGACAGCGTTCGGGCTGGCGACGCGGAACGTTGTACGAGCAACGAGGTAACGAACCGGGGAGGCGGGCCATGAGTAAGGTGCTGAAGCAGTTGCCCGAGTGCTCGGTCAGGTCGGTGAAGAGGGGCTGCCGGAAGTATGAGCGGGCGCTGGTGCATGGCGAGGTGCCGCACCGGCTGGATGGGAACGTGCGCGGTCAGTTCGAGCGGTTCGGCGCGGCGATGGAGCAGGCGGCGCTGCTTCAGACTCGGGTGCGGCAGGTGCTCTGCAGCGCCGGGGTGCATTCGTGCCGGTTCGTGCCGTACTACAACTTCGCTCTGAGCGTCGAGAAGCTCATGCGCATCGACCAGGGCGAGGACGTGCGCGCGCTCGTCGGGATCGCCATCAGCCGCTGGGTGTCGCGCGGGTCCGAGCGGGCGATTCTGCTGCGCATCTGCCGCGATGTCTTCAACATCAGTGACATTGACAGCAGCGCGCGGCCGGGAGTATAATTTCATGGTGCGGGTTGGGATGAAGAGCGGGGTTTGCACCGGAGCGTAGGAAGGGTTCGAGTATGACCTGCCTGTGCAGATGGCACGACAGGAGGCGCGTATGGATGACAGAGAGCTCGTGAATCGCATCCTGCGTGGCGAAGAAGGGTTGGTCCCGGAATTGGTGAAGCGGCACCGGCCCCGGCTGTTTGGGCTGGCGCAGAAGTTGCTTCACAACCGGCAGGATGCGGAGGAAGTGGCCGACGACGCCCTGAGAGTCGGGCTCCGTCGTCTGGCCGGGTTTGAACCGAGCCGGGCGAAGCTATCCACCTGGCTTTCAGGAATCACAATCAGGCTGTGCCGGCACGTCTGGCGGAAGCGGTCGCGCGTCGCGAGGAGCGAGGCGCGCGAGCGGTGCTCGTGCATTACCGAGCCGTTGAGCCCGGAGGAGCGGCACGAGCAGGAAGTCTGGCACGAACGGCTGTGGCGCGTGCTCGACGGGCTTTCCCGGTACTTTCAGATTCTGCTCGTGCTCCACCTGCAGGAGGGCTGGCCATACTGGCAGGTGGCGCTCTCCTACGGCATCAGCGAGGGGCAGGCGCAGGCCGATACCCACCGGGCGCTCAGGGCGGCGCAGAAGCGGGCGCGGGAGCTCGGCTACGACAATTGGAGGTGACATGGAACCGGAAGAGGATTACGGAGATTGCACGGCCGAGGAACTCGACTTGTACGGCGAGTTCTCCGACCGGCTGGTCCGGGGCGAGCAGCCGGTCATCGAGGATTACCTCGCCCGGCTCAAGGACGGGTCCAAGGAAAACCTGCGCCGGATGTGCGAGAACGATGTCTGGTTCTACGGGCTGGTGCAGGGGTTCAAGCGGGAATGCCCGGGCAGGAGCATCTGGGACCTGCTCGGGGTGAAGCGGGCGTGGGAGCGGCACTGGCGGATTCACGGCGGGAGGCCGGAATGACGAACGTGTATCGCCGCTGTCACGCCGGATTGTCCGGAGCTGCCTCGAACGGGAATACATATAGTGAAGATGCGAAGCGCTCTTTGACAATTCGGACAGTCTGTCACCCCGAGCGAAGTCGGGGGGTCTCTCAGGCGAGATTCCTCCACTTCGGTCGGAATGACAAAGCCGGGCCGGGAGCGGCAGCCGACTCCGACCCGGCCTTGCGGCAAGCGTAGACATACCGCGGAAAGGAGGTGAGGACCATGCCTATCGATCCGGTGAGGCGCATTGCCAAGTGGGACGCCAAGTACGACACCACTCTCATCAAGACGAACCTCGACAAGATGCGGCCGACGATGCTGCAGAACGTGACCGCCATCTTCCCGATGATTGCGTCGATGGAGATGCAGGTCAAACAGACCCTGGATGCGGCCGGGGTGCCGACGACTGACTATCCCGGCTACCTGGCATTCGGCCGGGAGATCTGGGGATTGACCCGGAAGGACATCTCGGGCGAATCGCTGGCCCAGGCGGTGGCGATACTGCTCGCCAAGTGGGTGGCGCGCGGCTACACGCAGTCTGTGCTCCAGTCCATCCGCACCGATGTCTTCAACGTGGCAGCGCCGGTTGCTCCGTGACGGCTCGGTCTGCAAGGCGGGCGGGGTTCCGCTGCCGGACCCCGCCCGCGCGTTTGTGTCTCCGTTTAAGGCGAGCAGGACAGGGTCAGCGTTGACTTGAGCACGGTTATCGGATAGAAACTGTGAGTGCAGATTCGCGTGCGGCACGGGCGAACCCGGCGATGTCTCTTCATTCTTGCATCGTTCGTGCTGTTGGCCGCGAGCGGCTGCGCTACCCTCTACAGCATCGACCCACGCTACCGGCGCGGCAAACCGCGGCCGAAGCCCAGGCCGGTCGCGGCCAAGACCGCCCACCAATTGGCGGCGGATCAGCGACGCGGCGTGCTGCCGTGGCCGCTTCAGGGGCAGGTTGTCAGGCAGTTCGGTACGATTGTCGACCCGAAGTACAAGACCGCCACCAAGAGTTCGGGAATCGATATCGCCACCAAGGGCGGCAGCCCGGTGCTTGCCGTTGACTCAGGCACGGTCAGCTTCGCTGATATCTTCATGGGTTATGGCCGGATGGTGATTCTCGACCACGGGAAGCGGATCCACAGCATCTATTCAAGGTTGAGCGACGTGAAGGTGAAGGTCGGCGCCAGCGTGGCCAAGGGTTCGACCATCGCCCTGTCCGGGGACACGCTCCATTTCGAGTTCCGGGTCGGCGGCAAGTCGGTTGACCCGCTGGAGTACCTGGTCCCGCGTCCCTGAACTGAAGATTGGGCCACAGAGCGCACAGAGATAGCAGAGGGCTCGAAGCCGGACATTCATCCACAGATGGCAAGAGCGCCGGACTCCGGAAGGATCTATCCACAGATTACGCAGATTACACAGATGGCCGGAGTCGCGGACTTCGGAAAGGTCTATCCAAAGATTACACAGATTACGCAGATGTTCTTGACGTAACCACGGATTAACGCGGATGAACACCGATGATGGTATATGCCCGGGAATCCTGAACCCCCGGAACCCTTGGACCCCAGAACCCCTGAATGAACCAATGCTCTTGACTTCCGACGGAAGTGTGTATAGATTGAGCTTCCTACAAGGAGAATCCAGATGAACATGAAGTCCGTGAGCGTATTGCTGGCAATGGTTGCCGTTGTATCTGCCGCGCCACCGTCGGTAGTCGGCATCGACTCACTGAGCCGCGAGGCTATACAGGCCGGGATGGCGGCGCAGGGCATGAAGGTTGAGGAGTTGGGCTTCTTCAAGCAGTGGGCGGTTGATAGCTTCTTCAGGTTGAAGGTCGTTGACCGGCTGCTCGACCATCCGCTCGAAGTCGTCGCCTACACCGAGTCGACCGCGGCGCGGACAGTCCTGCTTGAGTCTCTGCCGGCGGGGAAGATGCTCGATCAGTGGCGCGTCATTGACTGCGGCATCAAGCCGGGTGACTCGGCGAAGCTGTGGCGGGAGGTGAAAGCCGCAGCCAAGGTCTCAGTGCCTGGAACCGAGGCGCTGCCCAAGGCGCTGGGGCAGTCCATCAATCTCCTGCTCGGCAGCTATGCAGTCGGAGACAAGTATCTGAAGCAGGCCGTTGCGAAGCTCTCGCCCTACGAACTCGACGGGCTGCTGGGCGAGGCCCCGGACTTCTGGAAGGACGAGGACGACTCGGTCGAGAAGTCGTTCAGCGGCAAGCTCCACCGTGAGTTCGGACAGGAGTACGACACGAGCCGTGAGTTCAAGCTTGAGACCTTGCTGGTCTACGTCCGGAAGTTGGACCGGCACGCGCTGGCGATGTCCGGCATGGCCGTGACCATGGCCGCAACTGAGGCGCGCCGGCTGCTGGCGCAGGGGCCGATTCCGTTTCCGCACGAGACCGAGGCGAAGACCGCGCCCGGCGTCGACGGAGGGGTGATGCTCCGGCTGGAGACCGAGCACGGTCTTGTCATCGTGGGCGGGGCCGACGACAATGTGTATCACGACGACTGCGCCATCATCATTGACATCGGCGGCGATGACCGATACATGAACCGCGCGGGCGGTGCGGTCGGGATTCTCTCGAAGCCGTTCAGCACCGTGATTGACCTCGCCGGTGACGACTGCTATTTCTCGGACCGGCTGTTCAGCCAGGGCGCGGCGCTGT
>CAZVCQ010000180.1:0-6365 GCA_964626085.1 uncultured bacterium | reverse complement strand
ATAGACGCCATCACTGAACCATGCGATGCGGGCTAGTTTTCAGACAAGCTCCACAGTAAGAGATTGTTGACGCGCGTGGGAATCAGCGGCAGCCACCCTATTCTGGGAAGCTTCGGGAATTAGGGACAGGCACCCGATTTCGGGAAGCTTCGGGACATCGCGCTGCCGCAGGCAGCGAGTGAGCAGTTAGGAAGGTAGCAGTGAGCAGTTGTCGGGCCTACGGCTGACGGCCTCCTGACACTCGACCCCTCTAACCCTCGATCTCTCGATCCCTCTCCCCTGTTGATTGTCGATTGCAGATTGGCCGACCCCGAGGCAGATTGACATCCCCGCCCACCTGTAGGCATTTCAGATTGCCGATTGTAGATTGCAGACTAGCCGGCTCCTCGGCGGCTTGACTTCTCCGCCCGCAAGTCCTACAATCCAGCCATGGTACATGGCAACAAAGACGGAAGGAGTACGGCATGTCACCAACTCGTGAAGCCACTTCAGTAGTTCCTCTGCAGGCACCCGAAGTCCGTGCTGCGGCTCGCGTGCTGGCGCGTACCTTCGAGGACGGCGGACTGTGGACCCACGTGTTCCCCGATGGCTCTGAACGTCTTTGGCGGCTGGAGCGTCTCTTCGCGTTCATGCTCCGTTATGCCAGGCGCTTCGGCACGGTTGACACATGCCCCGGTCTCGCGGGTATCGCACTGTGGCTGCCGCACGACAAGGCAGACATGACCTTCGGCGACATCATCCGAGTTGGCGGACTGGGACTGCCCACGCGAATCGGCCCGCTTGCACTGGGCCGGCTGCTCGCGGCCGACAACACACTGACCACCTTCCGCCGACGCCTCGCACCAGTGCCACACGAATACCTGATTCTCTTGGGCGTTTCCCCCGACCACCAAGGCCGTGGCATTGGAGCTACACTGGTCCGCCATGGACTCGAACGGCTCCGCGTCTGGAAGAGGCCCTGCTATCTTGAGACGCAACACGAACAGAACGTCCCCATGTACCAACACCTCGGCTTCAAGCTCAGGCACGAATCCGTGTTGCCCGGCACGAACCTGAGGAACTGGTGCCTCCTGCAGGACGGGGAAGTCTCGGAGACGTGACATTCAATTCCGCCCGCCCATCAGGGGAATTGCCGACTGCAGATTGTCGATTGAAGATTGGCCGACCCCGAGGCAGATTGACATCCCCGCCCATCTGTAGGCATTTCAGATTGCAGATTGGCGATTGAGGACGGCGTCTCCCCTGCCATCAGCGCAGGCCGGAGCCGTTGCCCGCGGACTGTGCAGCGTAGACCGTAAGCCGCTAGCCGAAAGTTGCCGGCCGCCCGACCCCATCCCCGATTTGACAAGCCCGGCAAGCCTTCCTACAATCCCGTGATGGAACATGATGCCATGCATTCGTTCGATGAGGATGATGCATCGCAATCGGTGACTTATGACAGGAGGCGGAGATGAACTTCGGTTTCAAAGCCAAGCCCCCTAAGGGACAAGACCAACCCCACATCCTTATTGCCAACTGCTTTCAGGACCAGGACTTCGCGCGCAAGCTGGCGTTCGCGCTGCGCCGGGACCGGGTCAGCCCGTTCATCCAGGTCAGCGAGATGATCGCCGGCGACTCCCTGGTTCGCCGGCTTGGCAGCATCACGCGGCCGGTGGATTGTGTCGTACCGGTCATCTCGATTATCTCGGTCGCCTACCGCTGGGTGGAGCGGGAACTGATCGAAGTCATGAGCCGGGAGATCAACCAACGATGGGTCCGTACGTATCCAGCGAAGGTCGACAACTGCTCTCTGCCTCCCGCATTGGCGAGCCGGTTCGTCGCTGACTTCTACGGCCTTGGCTGGAACCCGGCCTACGATGCCCTCAAAGCGGCCATCCAGTCCAAGCCCGGGGCCGAGAGGCCGACGCTCAGGCAGCAGGTCGTACGCACGCCCAAGCCGGTTCCCCTGGACGAAGAGCCAGCGCCAGCGCCGGGGGACTCCAAGCAGGTCTATCTCAGCTTCGACCACGAGAATGATGGATACTACCGGGATGTGCTGGTTAACTGGTCGAAGATGCCGGGCTTCGCCCAGCTCTGGATCAACGACGAGCCGCCGACAATGCCGGTTGACAGTCCGGGGACGGAGCCGGTCAAGCAGGCGCTCGCCAAGCGAATCGGCGCGGCCAGCGGGCTGCTGTGCGTCGTCGGGGATAAGTGCAGCACGCACGGCTGGATGCTATGGGAGATAAAAAAGGCCGACGAGCTGGGCAAGCGGGTAATCGTGGTGAGGACAAACCGGGACTGCGCCGTGCCCGAGGTGCTGTCCGATATGGGCGCGACCTGCGCGATGTCGTTCACCTTCGAAGGAATCAGACGGGCGATCGACGAAGCCTACGGAGAGACCTCGCTCGACTAGCTGACGTCCGCCGGCGGCTTGACACAGTCCACCGTCCGCCAATCATCCGCTGCCCGGGATTCCCACTTCTGCATACTGCCATCTGACTTCTGACTCGGCCTCGGCGGCCCCGGCCGGACTGCGCCCGGACCGCAGCGACGTCTCTCGCTTTCTTGACATTCCGGCCCGTCCGCCGACAATCCTAGTGTGCGTGTCCTCGCCCTCGGAATGGCCCTGCTCGTCGGCTGTTGCGGCTACTCGACCCATTCGCTGCTGCCGTCGCACCTGAAGACGGTGGCGGTGCCGCCGGCAACGAATACGACGACGCAGCCGGGCCTGGCCGAAGCACTGACCGATTCTCTCACCGCTGCGTTCACGGCCGACCGGACGCTGCACGTAACCAACTCCGAGGCGGCTGACCTGGTGGTGAACACGACCGTTTCAAGCTACAACCGAACCGCATCGTCCTACACCGGGGACCAGGCCGTGTCTGCCTACGAGCTGAGCGTAAGCGCACAGGTGGACGCGCGTGACCAGACCCGCAACGAGCAGTTCTACAAGGGAACCGCCTCGGCCCGGGTCACCTATGACCCGAACCCGGATAACCCTGGCTGGAAGACCGAGGAACAGGCCGCGGCCGAGGCCTTGAAGAAACTGGCTTCGGAAGTAGTGCGCCAGGTGCAGATTGCATGGTAGTCGAACTGCTGATTGACAAGCTGGTGCAGGGCGGCGACGGCCTCGCCACCCACGACGGCATGAAGGTGTTCGTGCCGTTCTCTGCACCGCAGGAGCGCGTACGCGCCCGCATTGTTACCCAGAAACGCGACTACGCCGTGGCGGAGATCGACCAGATCCTAGAGCCATCTCCTCTGCGCGTCTCCGCGCCCTGCCCTCACTACGGCATGTGCGGCGGCTGCCAGCTCCAACATATCAACTACCAGGGGCAGCTCGTAGTGAAGAAGCTCTACGTCAACGAGACGCTGCAACGCATCGGCCAAGTGTTCGTGCCGGTCCGCAATGTGACCACCGAAGCCGGGCCCTGGCACTACCGCAACAAGACCCAGTACCCGGTCAGCTCGACCGGCAACGGAATGACCATCGGGTTCTTCAAGCGCGGCACCCACGACCTGCTTGACGTGCCGGCGTGTCTGCTCCACCCGGAGGAATTCGACCGGTTGCGCGAGGCGATTCGGGCCATCCTGGTTACGGCTGGGGAAACCGGGTACGACGAGGCCAGGCACGACGGCAACGTCCGGCACTTGGTGCTGCGCCAGGGAACGCGGGACGGCGGCCTCCTGGTCATCGTCGTTACGCGGACGCCGCAATTCGACCTGCGCGCGGCCGAGTTGATCGCCGAGCAACCCGGGGTCACAGGCGTGCTGCACAGCGTGGTTCCCGCGCGCACCAATCGGATAATGGGCTCCCAGACAACGGTGCTTGCCGGCAGCGGGCATTTGGATCAGTCAGTGCTGGGCAAGACGTTCCAGGTGTCGGCGCCGTCATTCTTCCAGGTGAACGTCGAGCAGGCCGAGGAGTTGTGCCGCAAGATACTGAAGCACGTCGCTCCCAAAGGCGACGAGTTGGTGCTCGACCTGTACAGCGGCGTAGGCATGATATCGCTGCTGGTGGCGCCATTTGTTCAGCAGGTTACTGCCATCGAGGCCGACGCGACCGCAGTCGAGGATGCCAGGGCAAACGCGCAGGCTCAGGCCGTCCGCAACGTGCAATTCGTCTGCGGTGACGTCAACCGCGAGATCTGCCGGGTCGCGTCCATCGACGTCGTCATCCTCGACCCACCACGCAAAGGCTGCCCGGCCGAGACCCTGCGTCAGATTGTCGGCTTGAGACCGAAGCGCATCGTCTATGTCTCCTGCAATCCGGCTACCCTGGCTCGCGACCTCGCGTCGTTCGAGCAGTCAGGCTACACGACATATGAGATCGAGCCCGTCGACATGTTCCCGCAGACTTTCCACGTCGAAGTCATTGCTCGGCTCGGCCCGCTCGGGTCGGCTGACGAGTGAAGCTGACCGGCCAGACAATCGTCGATGCCCGAGCCCGGCCAAGGCCGGCGACAGTCGTGTTCGATACCCGGATTAGAGACATAGAGATGGAGCGACAAAGGAACGAAGTGGCAAACACTCGATCCCTTGATCCCTCGATCCCTCGATCCCTTGCCGGTGTCATCCTCCCCGGCCTGATCGACTCGCACACCCACCCGCTCGAGACCGGGCTGCAGGTACTCTTTGCGGATATGGGAGACGTGGGCTCGGTCGCAGAGATACAGCAACGGCTGCGCGACCGGCGCCAGGATGCGCTGGAACGTGGCATGATGCTAGGTCTTAATCTCGAGCCTGACCGGTTGAAAGAACAACGCTACCCGCAGCGGGGCGAGCTTGACGAGGTACTACCCGACGTGCCGGTCTTCATCTACCGTGTTGACGGCCATTCGGCTGTGACCAACACCGCCGGGCTGCAGCTGGTTCTGGCGAACTGGCCGGGCGTGAAGCCCCCGGGTATGGACGGAGACTGCAACGGACGGCCGACCGGGGTGCTGCGTGGCGAGGCCTACGAGCGAGCGTCGCGGATGTTCAAACACCGGCTGGCCCCGGAGACCGTGAGCGAGGCGCTCCAAATTGCCGGCCGGCAGGCCGCGGCCAAGGGCGTCACGACAATCGGTGCTTTGGTCGGCGTCGAGGACACAACTGATGACGAGTGGCGCGTACTCCTGGAGGGTTTGGCTGCCTGCGACGTCGGGACCGTCCCCTATCTTCAGACCTGGGACGTCGAGGTCCCGCGCCGATACGGGCTCAAGCAGGTCGGCGGGTGCTTGCTGATTGACGGGTCGTTCGGGTCGCGCACCGCCGCGCTCAACCAGGCCTACTCGGACGCGCCCGGCAACACCGGCGCCGGCTACGTGAGCGATGAGAAGCTAATTTCGCTTCTACGCGCGGCAGCGGCAGCAGACCTGCAGCTTGCCGTGCATGCAATCGGCGACCGGGCGGTGGAGCAGGTCGTCCGTTGCCACGAACAACTGGCCGGGTCCGGCTCGGGCAACCCGCTGCGCCACCGGGTCGAACACGCGGAGCTTCTCAGCGACGCGCTGATTGACAGAATTGCCCGGCTCGGGCTGGTACTCGGGGTTCAGCCTGTGTTTGAGACGGAGTGGGGCGGGCCGGACCGGATGTACGCGCTGCGGCTCGGCGAGCGCTGGCGCAGCACCAATCCATATCGCCGTTTGCTTGATTCCGGCGTCCATCTCGCCGGGGGCTCTGACGCACCGATAACGCCAATTGACCCGCTCGCCGGAATCCGGGCTGCCGTCGCGCGCCCGAACCCTGGCCAGACCATCACCGGCAAGGAAGCTCTGGCTATGTTCACTTCGGTTGCGGCGTTCGCACTGAACCGGGAAAGCGCCTGCGGCAGTGTCGCGGTCGGCAAGGACGCAGACATTACGGTGCTGACCTCGGACCCACGCACGACCCCCGGCTGCAAGGTGGTGGCGACCTTTCGCGGCGGCACGTGCACCTACAAAGATGATACCCTGACCGAATACCTGAAACTGGAGGCCTGAAATGCGCAGACTATCCGCACTCATCACTCTTGCCGTCGCCCTGGCCGGATTCAGCCTGATGGCATGTGATGCCCTGAAGACAGTCGATGTCACCCTCGACATCACGGGAAACAGCCTGTCGGTATTCGACGGTTACTACGAAACAACGGGCTCAGACTCAATTCGCGTCCCGATATCCGGAACGGCCCCGAAGTCGTACATCTTCCAGGCCCGCAAGAGCCTGGATATCGTCGCTGCCCAGATCGTGCGAGTTGGCACAGGAGAACTCAGCGCCAAGATTGTCGCTGACGGCGTAACCCGCGACTCAGAGGCGACATCAGACCTGGTCGGGACGATCACTCTCTATTGGATAGCCAAGTAGGTAGTTGAAGAACCAGGAACTCGCCCGCCGGTTTGACCGCATCGCGGATGCGCTCGAAA
>CAZVCQ010000179.1:0-6368 GCA_964626085.1 uncultured bacterium | reverse complement strand
ACTTGGAGCCCGGTCCGGGTTCCCGACCATCGGATAGTGTCTTTGTGTCTTTGTGTCTTTGTGTCTTTGTGTCTTTATGGTAAGACTCCGCGTCCGCCACTCGATCCCTTGCTCCCTCGGTCTCTTGGTCCCTCTGCAGCTTGACTTCTGCACTCTGACTTCTGCCTTCTGACCCCGGCCTTTAGTCTGATTGCGGCATGCCAACCCTGCTGTTCCTTCCTTCCGCCAGACGTTTTGAGTCTTGGCTTTTGCCTTTTGGCTTCTGACTTGATTCCATATGACCTCTCCGTTTCCAGCCTTGAGCACATTGGGAAACATCCTGCCCAAGGCTGCATTGACTACGTCCACAAGATACCGTTCGCGGCCCCAAAATCAAGCCCGAAAACTCACTTCCTGAATTGTCCTAAGTGATTACAATTCTGTCAGTTGTACCTTTACCTCCACCTTTGCCTCTACCTGTCTGTTGATGGGGTATGTAAACATCCGTTTACCACGGGTTTACCCAATTCCGGCCTCTCTTCCCGCTTGGGAGCGCCTGAAACCGACCCGGGAAAACAGCGCGGAACTGCAGGTTGTGACCTCAACACGGCGCTACCTTCCGCGTTCACGGTTCGCCACACGAAGCACGCGATTCGCATATCCCACATCCGTGGGCCGCAGTCTCTCAACCGGGCCCTTGCGCTGGCTTGACTTCTGTCAGCCTGCACCTAAGATACCGCGTCCATGTGGCAGACTGAAATGCAGGAGTGAGGTGACATGTACGACCTGAACGGAATCGCCAACTTCATCTGGGGCATCGCCGACGACGTGCTCCGTGACCTCTACGTTCGCGGGAAGTACCGCGACGTGATTCTGCCGATGACGGTCCTGCGCCGGTTCGACGCGGTTCTCGAACCGACCAAGCAGGCCGTGCTCGACATGAACGCCACGCTCGACAAGGCACGCATCACCAACAAGGACCAAGCGTTGCGGGGCGCGGCCGGTCAGGCCTTCTACAATACCTCGAAGTTCACGCTCCGCGACCTGCGCGCCCGCGCCAGCCAGCACCAATTGCGCACCGATTTCGAGGCTTATCTCAACGGCTACTCGCCCAACGTGCAGGACATCCTCGACTGCTTTGAGTTCCGCAACCAGATTTCGCGCCTGTCCAGGGCTGACGCGCTCGGCACGCTGATTGAGAAGTACCTGGACCCCGACATCAACCTGAGCCCGGACCCGGTCTTGAACGCGGACGGCTCGGTGAAGCTGCCCGGCCTCGACAACCACGGTATGGGCACGGTCTTCGAGGAGCTTGTCCGCCGCTTCAACGAAGAGAACAACGAGGAAGCGGGCGAACACTGGACCCCGCGCGACGCGGTCAAGCTGATGGCGCGGCTTGTCTTCCTGCCGATTGCGGACAAGGTTGATTCCGCCACGTACCTTCTGTATGACGGCGCGTGCGGAACCGGCGGCATGCTCACCGTGGCCGAAGAGATGCTGAAGCAGCTCGCCAAGGACCGTGGCAAAGAGGTTTCCACTCACCTATTCGGCCAAGAGATTAACTCCGAGACCTACGCCATCGCCAAAGCCGACCTACTGCTCAAAGGCGAGGGGTCTGCCGCCGACAACATCATCGGCGGGCCGGAACACTCGACGCTCTCGGCCGACGCCTTCCGGTCGCGTGAGTTCGACTTCATGCTCTCGAACCCGCCCTACGGCAAGAGCTGGAAGACCGACCTGGAACGGATGGGCGGCAAAAAGGGCATCAAAGACCCGCGCTTCGTCATCTCGCATACCGGAGATGCCGAGTACTCGCTGATCACCCGCTCCAGCGACGGCCAGATGCTCTTCCTCGCCAACATGCTCTCCAAGATGAAGCTCAACACCAAGTCCGGCAGCCGCATCGCCGAAGTGCACAATGGCTCGTCGCTCTTCACCGGCGACGCGGGCCAGGGCGAGAGCAACATCCGGCGCTGGATTATCGAAAGCGACTGGCTTGAGGCCATCGTCGCCCTGCCGCTCAATATGTTCTACAACACCGGCATCGCGACCTACATCTGGGTGCTGTCGAACCGCAAGCCCGAGCATCGCAAGGGCAAGGTGCAACTCATCGACGCGACGCAGTGGTACAAGCCGCTGCGCAAGAACCTCGGCAAGAAGAATTGCGAACTGGCAGAAGAAGACATCAAGCGCATCTGCGACACTTTCCTCGCCTTCAAAGAGACCGAGCAGTCGAAGATATTCCCGAACGCGGCCTTCGGCTACTGGAAGGTCACAGTCGAACGACCCTTGCGGCTGAATGGCATTGACCCGAACCGCGCCTACACGCCGAAGGAAATCAAGGCGCTCAAAGAGAGTAGTGAACGCGACACGGACGCCCCGCCGGTCATCGTGAAGATTTACAGGCCGGGCAAGATGCAGCCCGACCCGCTGCGTGGGTTCTTCGAGGCTACCATCGGCGGCAAGAAGTGCGTGGTCGAGTACGAACCAGACCCGGACCTGCGCGACACCGAGCAGATTCCCCTGCTTGAAGATGGCGGCGTCGAGGCCTTCATCCGCCGCGAAGTCCTACCCTATGCGCCCGACGCCTGGATTGACGAGGAAAGTACCAAGACCGGCTACGAAATCAGCTTCACCCGCTACTTCTACAAGCCCCAGCCCTTGCGCCCGCTCGAAGAAATCCGCGCCGACATCAAGGCGCTGGAGAAGGAGACAGAAGGGCTGCTGAAGGAAGTGCTGGAATGACCCCACGCCGGTTTGTGGTCGGTCTGGAGACGATTTCTGCCGCCACCGCCTGGTACCTGGCCGACTTGAACAAGGCGCAGGGCCGGCAGGACATCTTCAAGTACCAGTCTCCGCAGCGGCTCCATGTCCTGCGCGAACACGCGCTGAAGGCTTAGACAATGGACAAGCCACTCAAGGTCTTCGTCAGTTCGGTGCAGAAGGAACTCCGAGTTGAGCGCAAACTCGTACACGACTTCATCCAAGACGACGCACGATGGACACGGCAAGGACGACCTGCTGACGCTCATTGTCGAAGTCTCGGGCGAGCCGCGCCCGGACAAGGCGGCCAAGGCTGCGACTACCCGCAACCTTTGGATACCGGCCGTGAACAACGACGGCCGCTTCGGCCGCTGGGCGTCTGTTGAAGTGACGGACCCGTGGAATGCGAAGAACACGATTAGGGCGGCGCTGCGGAAACAAACCACCATTGCAGAGGAGGTCTAGATGCTCACTCGACTGCGCATAAGGAACTTCAAGAAGTTCAAAGACGTTGACATTGAACTGGGCCAGGCCGTCGTCCTGATTGGCCCGAACAACTCCGGCAAGACCGCCGCGCTGCAGGCCTTGGCATTGTGGGATATTGGCCGCCGTCGCTGGACCGAGAAGCGCGGCAAGACCGCGTCGAAAGAGAGGCCCGGCGTCGCCGTCAACCGCTTCGACTTGGTGTCCATCCCCGTTCCCGTCGCCAGCCTGCTCTGGCGGGATTTGCACGTGCGCGACGTGAGACGGGCAGAAGGAAAGCAACGGACGAGCAACGTCCTGGTTGAGGTCGTGGTAGATGGTGTGACGAACGACCGCAAGTGGACCTGCGGTTTGGAGTTCAACTATGCCAACGAGGAGTCGTTCTACTGCCGTCCGCTCAGACAGGGAGAGGGAGATTCTCCGACGCGGATGGTTGTCCCACCTGAAGCGAACGCGGTATCCGTTGCATTTCTCCCTCCAATGTCAGGACTGGCGGCAGTCGAGCCCAAGCTCGAACCCGGCCGCATCAACGTTCTTATCGCCGAGGGGCAAACCGCACAGGTGTTGCGCAACCTGTGTTCTCAGATATACCTGCGGGCCAAAGGATTGCCGGAGCCGGCCAATGGCTTCGCAGCGCGTGATACCGGTCGGTCCCAGGGGAAGCTGGCCGAAACACCCGAGGATTATTGGGACGCGCTTGTAAGCCACATCCGGGCGCTGTTTGGGGTCACCATACTACCGCCAACGTACGTATCGGAACGAGGCGAAATCGGCATGGCGTACAAGGAGCAATCAGGCATCGAACTCGACATCTCAAGTTCAGGGCGAGGTCTGCAACAGACCCTGCTCTTGCTGGCTCACCTTTATGAGAATCCCGGCACGGTGCTGCTGCTGGATGAGCCGGATGCGCACCTTGAGATATTGCGTCAGCGGCAGATATACAAGCTGTTGACCGACGTGGCGGGCAGGCTTGGGTCCCAGGTTGTGGCCGCGAGTCATTCCGAGGTAGTGCTGAATGAAGCCGCCGGCCGCGACGTGGTAGTCGCATTCGTCGGCAAGCCCCACCGGATTGATGACCGCGGCTTTCAAGTCCTGAAGTCGCTACGTGACATTGGCTTTGAGCAGTACTACATGGCACAACAGAAGGGCTGGGTGCTGTATCTGGAAGGCTCGACGGACCTGGCCATTCTGCAGGCCTTCGCTCGGGTTCTTGGACACGAAGCAACGGCTGCGCTCGAAGACCCGTTTCCGTGCTACGTCTGCAATCAGGCATCTTTCGGCCGCAAGCACTTCCGAGGCCTGCAGGAAGCCCACCGAGAGTTGGTCGGTGCCGCGCTCTACGACCGCAGTGACTTCGAGGTCGAGTCAGCACCGGGTCTGACCGAACTCATGTGGCGCAGGCGGGAAATGGAGAACTACCTGTGTAGCAGGCCAGTTCTTCTAGCCTACGCCCGCGGTGACGATGTTGGCGACTTGTTCTCACGGGCAGAGGCTGACCATCGCGTCCAAGTGATGGAATCCTGCATCGCCGAGATAGAAGAGGCCCTCAAGAAGACGCGGAAGCCATCCCCGTGGTCGCCGGACATCAAGGCGAGCGACGATTTCTTGGACCCGCTCTTCGAGAACTACTTCGAGAAGCTCGGAATGCCGAACCAGATGCGTAAGACGAACTATCACGTGCTCGCTCGCTTCGTGCGCCGAGAGGATCTAGACCCCAAGGTCGTCGAGAAGCTCGACGCCATCGTCAAAGTGGCCATGCTGGCGAAACCGGCCGCGGAGTAGCCCGTGCTCCGCAAACCCACCGGCCAAGCTCCAGCGGGAGTTTATTGAATGGAAAAAAGCTGGCACCGCCTTGTGAGCGATGCCGTTACTCCTTCTACACAAGGTAGATGAGCTATGACCATAGTAACCAAATTGGCGATGCTGTCAAGCAAGTCTGCGTTGACCCGCGATGGCGTTAGCACGCGAGTCCGGATTCCACCCGGGCCGGAGTCCGTCATCATAACTGCAACGCAGGCCGAATGTTACACGACTGCCGACGTTAGCAGGGTGTTAGCAGTCAGACCGGGAAGCGGAGCGGATATGAGACATTTGGGACAGCCAGGTTCCCGCGCAACGAACTCCGACGCGAGACCTGCCACGAAACCGCCAAACACGCCACAAACTCGCCATGGACCGGACGCGAGGCGGAGCACGCGACCCAGATATGCACGAAAGGCACACTAAATGCACGCGTGCATTCGGAAAGGACGCGCGAGACAGGCGGGCGGGACCGGACGTGGAGCCAAGTATGTTCTGGCCCATCCCGAAACAGGACACAAACAGGACAAACAGGACACGAAACCGGACATAAACCCGCCAAAGGGGCCGCAAAGGGGCCAAAGCGAACAGGAGACAGACGCGGCGCAATGGCTCATAAATGGCTCAAATGGCTCACGCCGCTGCCAGCCGCGGAGAGCGGCTGCGGACGCTCGGTAGTTATGTGCATCCCTGGGACGACAATCGTAAAGTAATCATTAGATGAAACGGCCCAATCGTAAAGCCGCAGGCGCAGCAAGGACGGCGGTCACGACGATAAGCATGATGATGGCGACCGCAGGAGTTGCCGCACAAGTCACCGCACAAGTCGCGCGGGCCGAAAGCCGTAAGCCATGAGCTGCAAGCCGTCCATGACCTACCGCAAGAAGCTGGCCCGCTGGCGACAGGTCCGGAGCAAGCGTACCACCCTCAAGTGAGCGCAGCAATAAGCGTAGTAGCGCGACCGCAGCACACGTTGCTCTCCGAGACTATCGGAGATGCCAGATGATGAGCGACCGCGATCAGGCTGGCAGCCTGTTGCGGCAGGCGCTGGGCATAGCCGATGCCGACTTTCGGCCCGGCCAATGGGAGGCAATCGACGCGCTGGTGAATCGGCGGGAGAAGCTCCTGGTCGTTCAACGAACGGGCTGGGGCAAGAGTTCGGTGTACTTCATCGCCACTCGGATTCTGCGCGACCGCGGGGCCGGTCCGACCTTGATCGTCTCACCCCTGCTGGCGCTGATGC
The DNA here is from genome assembly GCA_964626085.1 of uncultured bacterium. Taxonomy (GTDB): domain Bacteria; phylum Hydrothermota; class Tepidihabitantia; order Tepidihabitantales; family Tepidihabitantaceae; genus UBA2258. The sequence continues at coordinate 100 of CAZVCQ010000179.1, read as the reverse complement.
GAAACCAGATCGAAGCCGCAGAACGTCTTCGTATCAAGGCGCTGACAGTTACTAATCAGAGCAATAAATAGCTTGCATTCCTGCAAGGGTTGTGTATAGT
>CAZVCQ010000178.1:0-6384 GCA_964626085.1 uncultured bacterium | reverse complement strand
GCTCCTTTCAGCTCTCCTGCCTCCCAAGTGTTGCACTTCACTGTTGAACTCGCGCCCGCGAGTGAATAATGAGGGAAGTGTCCCTATTTAGGGTGCCTGGCACGCAGGCGCCGCACGGCGTCTACTTTCACCGTCTCGACACGCCGGGATTCCGGTCGGTGAAGAAGGCGGTGGTGACGAGGTAAATGCGGCAGTAGACAGCAGACAGTAGACAGGAGACAGGCAGGGGCGGGCGCAAGCCCGCCCCTGGTATTCGGGCGGGACGTCATGAGCCGTTCGTCACCGGCCAAGGCGTGGGCGGTGGGACGCCACCGGGCACATGAGCCGGCAGGAGGGGAGTCACTCCCGGGTTGACTGCGGGGTTCAAGGCCGAGTACAACGCGGTCTTGAATGTGGCCGTCAACTCAGGCGTAAGCCCACCTGTCAGTCGCGCGGCGAACGTGGGGCTCAGCGTGGCGGTCAACCGCGACCTCAGCGCCGTAGTCAACTGCGCGGCGGGCCCGCAGTCCAGCGCCGTTCTCAGTGCTCAATTGAGTCCGTCTGTAACCGTCGTGTTCACTTGCGCACTCGGCCGCAAGCTGACTGCGGCGTTCAATCGCGCCTTGAATGTCGAGGCAAGTGCCGGGTTCAGAACGGCATCAAGCCGCGCCGTTCTGGTACGGGTGCCTTGACCAGCAGCCGGTCTCGTACGTGAGCTGTGTCAGTACCGCATGATGCCGATTGGAGAACCGCATTCTCTCGGAAAAGCGGCAGCCTTGCTGATGTGCTTCACAGCACACACCGCCAGCTACATGTAGTAGCAGGCCAGAATCCGAACACAATTCTGCCGTGGAGTGGTCGGCCCACGGGCCGCCTGGGGGGTAGCGTCTGCCGCTCCAACACGAGACACGACGAAGCCTACAACTGCTCGAACTTCGATTCGTACAACGAGTCGAGCATCGTCGCGAACAACGGCCGGAACAACGACCGGTACGACTTCGCGACCAACTCGCGGTACAGCGACAGATTCAGGTTGAGATAGAGGTCGAGGTTCAGGTTGAGATAGAGCGAACGACGCGACTGCCGACGCAAGTGAGTACACAAGTGGGGATACGTCTGCCGGTACTTCCTGACGAACAACGAGAAGTACTTCGCGAGACGCAACTGCCTCTTGGGTGCGCGGCTGCGGGAATGACCCTTCAAACACCGCGAGCAGGAGGTGGCTGAGCGAGGAATCAGGGTCTAGTCTTCGATGCGTCCGAGGTGAAGTAGGTCGGTTCAGCCCGAGCGCGGCCATGGCGGTCCGTGCCACCCCGCGACGGTCGGGTCAGATTACCGAAACGCCGAAGGTGCCGCGGACGGCCTTGCCGATGACGCGGCTGCCCGGGATTGAGCCGAGGATTCCTTTCGCTTGTTTCGGCGCGACCAGAAGGACCATGCCCATGCCCATGTTGAACGTGCGGTACATCTCTTCGTCCGGCACGTTTCCCAGACGCTGAATCAACCGGAAGATCGCCAGCGGGCGCCAGCTGGACTTGTGGATGACAACCGAGACTTCGTGCGGCAGGAGTCGGGCGATGTTGTCGTAGAACCCGCCGCCGGTGATGTGGGCGAGCGCGTGAACGCGGTTGAGCAGGGGCAGGACCGGTTTCAGGTAGGAGCGGTGCGGCCGCAGCAGTTCCTCGCCGAGCGCCCGAGCTAGGCCTTTGACACGTGAGCCGACCTTGAGCCCCGCTTTGTCGAACAGCACTCTGCGCGCGAGGGAGTAGCCATTGGTGTGGAGCCCGGTGGATGGGATGCCAATGACCGAATCGCCGGGCGCAATCCTGCCGGGAGCAACAATGCGGCGCCGTTCGACCGTGCCGACGATGAAGCCGGCCAGGTCAAAATCGCGGGGCCGATAGATGTCTGGCATCATCGCGGTCTCGCCGCCGACGAGCGAGCAGTCGTTCATCCGGCAAGCCTTGCCGAGCCCTTGCATGATTTCGAGCAAGGCTTGGGGCGCCAGCTTCGAGTGGGCGATGTAGTCCAGAAAGAAGAGCGGACGCGCCCCGAGGGTCAGGATGTCATTTACCGAGTGGTTGACGATGTCGATTCCGACGGTGTCGTAGCGGCCGCATAGCCGGGCCACTACCAATTTGGTGCCGACGCCGTCGCAACTGGCAACCAGCACCGGGTCGCGCAGCTTCGGAACTCGACAGAGAGAACCGAACAGGCCGACCTCGGAGAGGACCTGCGGTCCGAAGGTCGAGCGGGCGATGCCGGCGATGCGACGCTTGACTGCGTCCATTGCGTTGATGTCGACACCGGCGTCACGGTAGAGCATGGTTGGTACCTCCCTCAATCTGAATTGCTGCTGGGACGATGTCACGCACGAAGAAGTGGAACGTCCGCCCCGGGTCAGGCCGGAGTCCAGGATGCCGGAACAGCGTCGCCGCGATGTTGGTGCAGAACATGCCCGGAAAGGCCGCACGGGCACGCCGCTTTGGGAATTGCATGCCCTCGTTCAGTGCACCACACACACGCGAGTCGTGACCGTGGCACTTTCCACGGTCAGGCGGCAGAAGTAGATGCCGGCCGGGACGCCGCTGCAGTCCCAGGTACACGTGCCCGAAACGGCACGCGACGCCATCAGGCTTCCGTCGCGGGAGAAGATGTCGATGTTGCCCGCTGCAGTCAACGGCATCGTGCTGAGATTGACCTGGTCGTCGGCCGGATTGGGAGTGGCGGCGAGCCGTACGGGACTGGTAGGAACTGTCGATGCGGTCACGGGTTGACGCCATGTCGGTGCCAGGAAGTCCACGGCCTGCGTGTAGGTCTGACCGGCGTCGATGAAGGACAACTCCAGACGAAGCGGTACACGCGCGCCGGGCGCGATGGTGTTGGATGTGTGGATGCGGAACTGCGCGGTTCGATTGTCGACCGTTTGTCCGCGCAGGGCATTCGGGAACAGCATCACCGAGTCGAGCACCTGCACGTCGGCAGTTCCGGATACGAGTTTGGCGGCTATCCCGTATGCGGAATCCAGCGGGTGAATGGCCTGGTTTCTGATCGATAACCAGATACCCGAGAGCTCGTCCGGGTCGATCCGGCCGTTGCCGTTGCCCGTCAAGGAATCATCAAGCCTGGCTGACAGCCCCTCGAAGTAGGCTCCGGCCACCCGCGTAAGGTAGTATAGATTCGGCACGTTCAGGTCGCACTCGTTGTTGACGTAGCCCGAGTCAAGCCAGCCGTACCAGAAGTCGGTTGTCCCGAGTTCGCAGGTGAAGGCGTAGGTCACGAACTTGCCCGCGGTGTCCGAGTACTCCCAGTCTACCGACATGCCGTTGCAGGGGTAGATTGACGAGTAGACCTGGCCCGTATGCGGCAAGGGGTAGTGGTTGTTTGCCTGGAAAGTGTCAACCACCTCTCTGAGCACGGTCTGGTCGGGTGGCTCGGCCCTTGAGTAGCCCCAGGGATACATGTTGTACTGGCCGAAGCTGTGGAAGTCCATACAGTCGCGGGGACGGTAGTCCGCCAGGAAGTCGCGGATTATCTGCGTCTCGGGTTCGCTGAACGGCGAAGGCCCACGGTAGGTCTCGTCCCCTGGTCGGCCCGACGACCCCCAGTTGTTGTAGCCCCACTTGTACCCGTAGTTGCGGTTGAGGTCGACCCCGATGTCAGGGGGGACCGGGCTGCGGCGGTTCTTGCGCCAATTGGACTCGGCTCCGCCCGAATCCGAGTTGTAGACGTAGCCGTCGGGGTTCATCACCGGCGCCACGAAGATTTCCCGGTTGTCGATGAGCCAGGTCGAGACCGAGTCGTTTCCATATTCAGAGAGGAGCCTGGTGGCAAAGGCAACACAGCAACTGGTGCCGAGCGGCTCACGGGCGTGGGTCGCTCCGTTGAAGAAACACGCGGGTTCGCCTTCGTCCGTGCCGACGTTGTCGGAGATCTTGAGGCACCACAGCGAACGGCCCTGGGGTGTCAGTCCGAGGCTGAACCTCGTGCAGATGGTCGGATAGGCGGTTGCCAGAGCCTGCAGAGTATCCTGCATTTCGTAGTAGGTCAGGTAGTAGCCGAAATCCCACACGGCGTCGAGGTCGCCGGACCGGATACCGGTCATCTCGTAGAACTTCTGCCGGATGTCCGGGTACGTGACGTCTACGAGCAGACCGGCATCCCGGATTTGTCCAAGCTGGGCCACGTCAGTGTTGATGATGAGATAGCCGCCTAGTGCGTCCTTGACCCACGTGCAGATGTCAAGCTGGCCGGCGAGGTCGCCGAGCTGCTGTAGAGTCCGGACGTCGTCGAAGTAGACCCGAGCCTCCATGATTGGTCCGGCACTGCCCGACCGGGACCTCTCAGCCGGACGGTCAAGCGCCGACACCGGCGAGGCCAGTAGCAGGGCGGAAATGACGGTGAGCACGAAAGAACGCAACGCTTCTCCACTGAAGGGTCTACTCAGCAGTCCGGCTGGGGCGACCGCAGATACATCCACTGGAACATTCTACCGTCAGCCCAAGCGGCGTCAATCAGCAAGCCGCAAACGCGGAGGGGATCCGGCCCATCGACGAGCGGCGGGGGGGGATGATGGTTTTTGGTCTCGGTCCACCGGGATTGGGTAGTGGTGTGCTCATCGTGGGTGTGGTCTCATCCCCGGTCATCCCAATCGGCAGGTCTCGCGAGGAACGGCCATAGGATAGCCACGGCCGCCAAGACATACCGGCATTGCTCGAGATCGCCCGCGACTTTGGCCGGTGGGGGGACCGCAAGTAGGCAGCAAGACGCAAGCAAGACCTTAAGATCCTGGGCTTCGGACCCCAGGGCCTGCCGCGCCGTGTGACGGAAGATCCCGAATTCATGACTTGAGATTCGGGGCTATCCCCGGAACCGAGAGTCTGTCCCGAAACCAGGGACTTTGCTTGAGCCCCGCAGCCCATTGCAGGTACCAGCTTCCGCCGCCGCCTCTCATCGTTCTGTCGCTTCGCCAAGTCCGGGCTGTCGGGCAGCGTGAGTGTTTCCATAGTCCTTCTCCGACCTCCGATATCACGCCACGGCATCAAACAGACGCGCCTGATTGTCGCATCACAGTGGCGTCGCAGTAGCTAACTGTCATTCTGACAAGAAGTTAGATTTCATTTGCGTCACTATGTCGCATAGGTTGAGATAGCGAGTCGAATCGACGGTGGCCCATAAATATACGCAACTAGAGTTAGTTACGGTCACACATGCCGGAGTAGCCGAAGGCACGGAAGCTGCGTAGGTACTGAATATGAGTAGTCGCTGCTGCGTCACATCTGGCAGGGTCGTGTCTACGGCTTCTGGATGCTGCGACGAGTCGAGTCTGTACGTACTCAAGTCTACTGTAATGACCGCAATCTTGGAGGTTCGATAGAATGAGCACGCACGCTTTCGTTGGCGGTTTCCAACTCGGCGTCACCGAAGAACAGCTCCGCCGGCAGTTGGACCACACGGCGCGGGTTGAGCTTGATACCGTCGTGACGGCACCGCAGCCAGCTCCGGACGAGAAACCGGTGTGGGAGAATGGTACGCTGCCCGGCGTGATGGCTGGAAAGCGGCCGGCGCCAGTCTACTCGGTCTAGCCTAGGGCTCATTCCTCGGCGGCGGGAGACTCCAAACCCATAGCGGCGCGCAGACTCCAGACGCTAGACCCTTGGCTCCAAGTCCCGCCTCGGGCGGGATGCATGTACCCCCAAACCACAAGCACCAAATAAGCTACAGGGATAGAAACCCGGAATCACGGATTCCAGGGCGCTCTCGGAAGAGCTTCTCAGCGAGCTTGGTCGTCATCTCTGAGGGTGCCGAAACCCCGTGAGCTGAGAACCGGGACATAGTCGGCCCGAAGGCCACGCAGGATATAGACGGGCGAGGGTCGGAGTCCACTTCGTACCCCTGTTGTTTCCGTGAGCTCAGCGGTTGAGTATCCAGATTCAGGGCTCGAGGCGCGGATTGACTCTCGGGCGGTTTTTGTCTAAGCTTAGCCTCTTACCTAAGGAGGAACGTTGCCTAAAAAAGCACCAGCATCTGCTAAGCAGAAGTCCGTGACACTCTCAGTCATCAAGGCCGACATCGGCGGGTACGTCGGCCATTCAGCGTCGCACCCCGACATCCTGGACTTGGCCGAGAAGCACCTCGACAAGGCCATGGCCTCGGGGACCATCGCTGACTTCCACGTTTCCGCCTGCGGAGACGACCTCGAACTGGTCATGACCCACTGGCACGGGAACGATTCCAAGGTCATCCACGGCCTGGCCTGGGACGTTTTCACCGCGGGCACCGAACTGGCGAGGAAGCTGAAGCTCTACGGCGCCGGCCAGGACATGCTGGCCGATGCTTTCTGCGGCAATGTGAAGGGAATGGGGCCGGGTGTGGCCGAGATGACGTTTGTCGAGCGGAAGAGCG
>CAZVCQ010000177.1:0-6405 GCA_964626085.1 uncultured bacterium | reverse complement strand
TTCCTTCTCATATTGGTCCGGACCTTCGGCCCGCAGCTCTACCCTCGACACCTCACCTCGACGGCGCATGTACCCGGACCACACCTCTCGATCTGCCTGCTCGTGAACACCACTGAACCTGACCTCAATCGGGAACGGCATGTCGGTGTGAAAACTGAGGGTGAACCGGAATGACCGCAGGTGTGCAAGCCGTTCCCACGCGCCCGAGCCGGCCTGCTCCGGCGCCATCGGGTGGGTGCTGCGGATTAGCCCGGCGCAGGAGAACGTCAGCAGGGCGAGCAGAGCCGGGACTGAGCCTCGGGCCGACCTAGAAATCGGCGCCCAACCCGAAGATGAACTTCCAGCTGCTGTCATCGGTTTTCGAGAACGGCCTGGCGAAGTCGAACTTCAGCAGGAAGTAGGACAATGTCACCCTGGCGCCAAACCCGACTCCCAGCTTGAGGTCGTCGAATCTCCCCTGACTACCGTCCCACAGATGGAAACTCCGACCCGTACGCCAGGGCGCGACCATGCCGCCGTCAAGGAAAGCGACTCCTCTGATGCCACCGAACTCAATGGGCAGAGGGAATGCCAGCTTGAATCGGTCGATGAACGGGTAGCGTAGCTCGAAGTTGAAGGTCGCGGCCGCCGGGCCATAGTCAGGGTAGAACTCGGCCGGCTGGTAGCCTCTGACCACAATCTGTCCGGGAGCGTATTCCAGGAAACGAATACCACCTAGGTAGTACCGGTCGGCATCCGCGCCGAAGCTCGTGATACCGAAGAGCCGGCTGGCGAACACGAACCTGCGTCCGAGCCTCTGGTAGTTGCGGACATCCAGGAAGACATCCTGGAAGCGCCTGGCGGTAAAGAAAGAAGCGTCGGCACCGAGCCGCGCCCTGGTGCCGCGGGCCGGCCCGTTCCAGTCCCAGTAGGTGTTGTCGAAGACGAGCGCGGCTTCGCCGGAGAAGACCACCTCGTGCCATAGGGCTTCTTGGTAGTAAGGGTAGTCATACCAAGTGTCGCGCGTCACCTCACTATAATAGGCGGTCGGGCCGGCCTCCACCCTCACGAAACGGTTGAACGGGTAGACAGCAATCGCCCGCAATCCCCGGTTGAGATCCCATTCAAAGACGTTGTAAGGATTGTACCGGCGGATATTCTGAAGCTGGAAGAAGGTGAAGCCGTAGTCAATCCTGCGAGGCAGGTGCCAATACTGGAAGACAAGATCGGAATTCAGGATGTTGCCGTACAGGTCCGTGTACAGCTCGAACCGGTGGTCGCCGAGCATGTCACTGAATGCCACGTCTACTATACCCGCGAATCCGCCCGACGAGCTCGTACCATACGAGGCTGCACCTGCGGCATAGTCAAGGGAGAGATTGAAACCGACCGGTTTGACCCGGCTGAAGTCGAGACCGGCCTTCTCGAACTTGTACGTATCCAAAGGGGGCTGGTATGGCTTGCCCGAGTCCGCCGGCAGGTTCTCAAACGGGTCGAGGACCACCGCAACATCCCAGCCGACGTCAGCGAAGTAGGCGAAGGCGAGTTTGCGGTCATCACGCGAAAGCGTAAGGTAGGAAACGTCGCCCAGCAGGTTCGTGCGCCGGACGATGCGGTTGGTCGCCAGCGAGTAAGCGTAGATATTGCTGGCCGAGTCCGATGCCGCATAAAGCAGATACTGACCGGAGTGAGAGAACTCGGGGTGTGACAATTGACCGCCCCAGTCAGTGAGCCGGTTCACCTTGCCGGCGCCGTCCCTGATCCAGATCGCGTACCGTCCCGGAATCCAGGTCTCGCCTTCGTCCGGTCGGTCGGATACGAAGGCGACCGAATCTCCACCGGGCGAGAAGACCGGGTCACGCTCCTCATAGATATCATATGTCACCCGCGTGGGTTCGCCGCCGCTGAGCCCTGTTGTATAGACGTCGCTGAAGCCGTTCTTGACCCCGACAAAGACCATCTTCCGGCCGTCGGGCGAGAATCTGGGACTGAAAATGGCGTCGAGATTGCCGTAGATCCGGCGTTTGACCTTGCCGGTCGCGTAGTCGATGAGCGCAATGTTGTCCCGTCCGCCGCTGGTCGTCACTACGGCGATTGTCTTCTCGTCCGGAGACCAGGCTACCCCGGGTCGGATGAGGTGCATGGACTCAAACCCGCCCGACCTTCCGCCCTTGACCAGACGCTTCAGCACCCGACCGTCGAACGCGGAGATGACGTATACGTCTACATACTCCAGCCGGTCCGATATCATCACTATCTTCGTCCCGCTCGGCGATATCGCCGGCGCCGTGTTGTACACTGAGCCGTCATCCACGTGGTTGGTGAGGCGCTTCGCTAGACGGTCGAAGTTGTCGAGCTTGACTACCTGCGGCCAGTACTTCACTCGCAGGTAGTTCTCCCAGTCTTTGCTGAACCGCTTCACCGTCACGCCAAACACCGAGGCGAATGCGCCATCCAGGTTCCGCTTCCTCTGGAGGGCATGCATGAACTCGTACGCCTTCTTCCGGCCGTACTTCTCCTCAACGTACCGGAAGAACGACTCTCCTTCACGGTACACGAGATAGCCCATACCGTCCGAGAGGTCCTGCAGCGGCACCAGCCGGTTATTGATGACGAGATCGCGCATGAAGTCGTCGGAACTGACGTTCACCCAGCCGGATTGAAACTCGGCAAAACCCTCGATCACCCAGAGCGGGATGTTGAACTCGTCGATGGCACCCAGCAGTGATGCCAGCCGCGAACGGTAGTACATCTGGAACTGGAATATGTGCGTCAGTTCGTGGCCGATGACGTGGTGCAGGTCGTTGTACGACCCGTCGAAAGGCACCACGATGCGGTTCTTGATCAACTCAGAGAAACCACCCACTCCCTCACCGATGACGTCGAGAATCACGTTGGTCTCCGTGAACTGCCCCGGTGAAAGGTAGATAATCAACGGGATCTTCCCTTCTATCTCGACGCCGAGGTCTCTGGAAGTCTGGCTGTAGTACTCCTCAGCCGACCTCCCGGCGAATTCGGCCAGGCCCTCGCCGCCCTGGTAGAACAACACCCGGAAGTGCTCGGTCTCGTATGACTGGAACTGGTAGTCACGGGTCTGCAGCTTGTTGCCGCCGAAGTAGGAGTATTGCGCAGTGGCCGGAACAACCCCCAGGATAGTGATGACCAATATGCACAACGGGGCTGTGGTATGCCGCATCAGGAAATTAGACACTGCCGCGCGGGCTTTGCTGGGAATCCCTCCGCTCTGAACTGGCGGGCCTGTGGACTGCGCTAGACGCCTCAGCGTGGCCTCTGCTTTTCTTCGGTGAAAAGGAACACCCTCTCGTTCATCTTGTACCCATACGCCATGTCGGGTGTCGTGTGACCATAGCAGATACCGCCTTTCGCGTCCATGCCGATCGCCCCGAACGCGAGCTTCCTCCTCCTCGCCTCGGCCGTTACGAGTGTCAGCGCAGTCGAAGCGGGCATGGTCGCCATCCGGTCGACGATGTCCCGGGCCAGCGACCGGCGCATGATCTCCTCGCCGTGGCCGGTGCAGGAAACCGCGCCGTTGAGCCCGGCGTACGTACCCGCCCCGAGGATTGCGGCATCCCCGACTCGGCCGCGCATTCGGCCGACAATCCCGCCGGATGAGGTCGTGACCGCGATGCTGCCGTGTTTGTCTCTCGCCACGGCCCCGACCGTACCGGTTTGGCTCTCCGGGGTCGCGCTTGCGTCCGCTTCCGAAGCCGGCGGTATCCCGGACGGAAACCGCTGCTGATTCTGCTTGTGGAAGTACTTGGACCCTTGGTCGGTCACTCGCTGAAGCCGAGCCAGCGCGCGCTCGGTAATGACATTGTATTCCTCAAATCCCATTCTGCGAGCGAACTCCGTCGCGCCAAACCCGCACAGCAGCAAGTGGTCGGTGTCGGTCATTATTTTCTCCGCAACCAGGATCGGGTTCTTGATGCCCCAGATGGAGGCCACCCCTCCGAACCTGCCATCCTGGGTCATCAACGATGCGTCCATCTCGATGAGTCCGTCGATCGTTAGGTCCGACCCGGTCCCGGCGTTGAACAGCGGGTTGTCCTCCATTATCCTCACGGCGGCCACTGCGGCTTCCATCGCGTTCGCGCTCTGTCTTAGCAGGCGATAGCCTTCCTCGAGCGCCTCAGTCAACCCTGCGGCATACGCCGCCTTGTCGTCAATCGTGCCGGCCCCAGCGTGGCAGATGATTCCCAGCGGGCTGTTGATCAATTGCGCCTCCGATCTACGGTTCCGATACGACCCACAATCACCTCTGGCAAACCGGACAGAAGTGGGTGCTCCGTCCCCCGACTTTCTGGCGCCGGACCACACCCTTGCATCCTCGACGCCGGCACCTCTCACCCTCGCGCCCGTACACCCGCAACCGATCCTGGAACGAGCCGGCGCTGCCGTCCACGCGCACGTATCCGCCGTCCTTCATGGTAGTACCACACCATCTGATGCCGTCCTTGAGCACGCTTCCCAAGGCCACGGTCAGCCGCGAAACCTCAGATGGCTTCAGGCTGCCTGCCTGGCGGTCAGGCCTGATTCCCGCCCGATGCAGCGCCTCGTCCGAGTAGATATTGCCGACGCCGCACGCAACACGCTGGTCCAGCAGCAGACTTTTCACTCGGGCTTTCCGCCCGCTCAAACGAGCGCCCAGGTAAGCAGCGCTGTAGCCTTCCTCAGTGGGTTCGGGCCCCATGCGCTCCATGCCTATCACGGACCTCGGCGATGCGCCGCCATCTGTAACGCACACCCTGCCGAATCTCCTCACATCTACGAAGGAGAGTGTCTGGCCGTCTGAGAACTCGATCCTCATGTGCTCGTGCCGCTGCATCGGCCCGCACCCAAACCTGCGCACCTGACCGCTCATGCCCAGATGCAGGACGAGTTCCCGGCCGTTGCTCAAATGGAATACCAAGTACTTGCCGCGCCGGCCCACGCTCAAGACCGTCACCCCGAGCAACCGGCGTCTGACCCCAGCCGGGCCGGGATGCATTGTCACGCGCTTGGCGCCGAACCTAACTGCCTCTATGCGCTTCCCCACCACGTGCGGGCCGAGAAAGCGCCGAATCGTCTCGACTTCAGGAAGTTCGGGCATTCGATTGGACCGTCAAAAGGCAAGCAGGCAGTGCTAGTTGAGTCCCTTCAGCAGCTCGGCCGAAGACTGGACCGGCTTGAGCAGCTCGACCGCCTTCTTCACGTGCTCGTCCCAGCGCATGCGCGCCTGGTAGTCGCCTCGCATCCCGAGCAACTTGGCCGCGACCTCGCGCTCAATCTCGCGCACGAAGATCGTTTCGGACGAGTCGAACTCGGCTGGAGTGAACTCGAGCTTCTTGGTCGTCTTCAGGTAATCCCTGAATTGCTCAAGCACGGCTTTGTCGGCTCGGAAACCGGCACTGAGGCCGGGATGCGAGTTGGTGTAGTCGACGGCAAAGTCGAAGAAGGCGTCCCGGGTCGTGCGAGCCGCCAGCGGACTGAGTTTCGTGTACGCGACGTAGACGTCGGGAACAATCGCACCGCCGCCGTATACCGTCCGGTGCAGTCTGCCGAGAGTGTGAAACACCTTGGTCGTGTCCTGCATCGTGTCCGGAATCACTGCACTCTCCTTGTCGGACGGGCGGTTGATGCACCGACCGCTCGGCGTGTACCAGAACGCGGTGGTCACCTTGACGGCTATCTCCGGTCCGAGCGGGTGAATCGTCTGTACCGAACCCTTGCCGTACGTCGTATCACCAACGATCAGGCCGCGCTCCCAGTCCTGAAGCGCGCCGGCGACTATCTCAGCGGCCGACGCGCTGCCGCGGTCGACCAGCACTACAAGCGGGAACTCATCACCGTGCGCGTCCTCCGTTTCGGACACATACTCGCGCTTGCTCTCGGGGATTCGGCCCTTGGTCCTAACGATTACCTCCCCAGGCGGCAGGAACAGGTCGGTCACGTCCCGGCCCTCGCCCAGCAGGCCACCGCCGTTGGAGCGAAGGTCGAAGATCAGCTTGGTCGCACCGGCGTCGAACAACGAATCAACGGCCCGGCCCAGTTCCCGGGTCGCGGTCTTGGAGAAATCGGCGAGTCGCACAAACCCGATACCGTCCTCCAGCAGCGCGGCATAGGGTACGGCCTTGATGTCTATAATCGCCCGGGTGAGCTCGAAGGGAATCCGGTCTCTCACACCGGGACGGGCAATGCCCATTTTGACCTTGCTGCCCGGCTCCCCGCGCAGGACCCTGATTGCGTCGTCGGTCGTGAAGTTCTCGGTTGACTTGCCCTCGATCTCGGCAATCCGGTCCCCGCCCCTGATTCCGGCCCGGTCCGCGGGCGTCCCTTCAATCGGAGAAATGACGGTCAGCTGCTGGTCCATTATTCCGATGTGGATGCCGATGCCGCCGAACTGGCCTTCGGTCATGACCCTCAGTT
>CAZVCQ010000176.1:0-6441 GCA_964626085.1 uncultured bacterium | reverse complement strand
CCCATTACTTTTTTCTCCTCTGGACGATCATCCGGCTCGACTTCTTCTTCCGGTTGCGGGTCTTGTAGCCCTTGGCTGGAATCCCGCGCTCGGAACAGGGATGTCGGCCGCCCGAGCTCTTGCCCTCGCCTCCGCCCATCGGGTGGTCAATCGGGTTCATGGCGACGGCCCGCGAAACCGGCCTGATGCCGCGGTGCCGGGAACGTCCGGCCTTCCCGACGGAAATGTCCTTGTGCTCGGGAACGGACAGGCGCCCGATGGTCGCCATGCAGGCCAAATGAAACCGCCGGATCTCGCTGGACGGCAACTTGATGACCGCCATGTCCTCTTCCTTGTTGAGCAACTGGGCTCCGGTCCCGGCCGAACGCACAAGAAACGACCGACTATGGGGATAAAGCTGGAGGTTGTGAATCTCGACGCCGACCGGCACATCCGAAAGCGGCATCGCGTTGCCGTTCCTGATGGGCAGACCGCTGCCCGAGCTCACGGTGTCGCCGACCTTCAGGCCCTGGGGGCAGAGAATGTAGCGGTATTCGCCGTCGCTGTAGCAGATCAGCGCGATCCGGGGCGTTCGATTCGGGTCATACTCGATCGAGACGACCTTGCCCGGAATCCCGGTTTTGTCGCGCAGGAAGTCGATCACGCGGTACTGCTGCTTCTCGCCGCCGCCGGTCCACTTGTTCGTCTTCCGACCCGTGTTGTTTCGGCCGCCGGACTTGGGCAAGGGCCGGAGCAGTGACTCGTGCGGCTTGACGCGGGTAATCTCTTCAAACGTAGCTACATTGTAGTAGCGACGCGCGGGGGTCACCGGACGGAAAGTCTTTATGCCCACCTATCGCTCCAGGCTCTCAATCCGCTCGCCCTGCTTCAGAGTCACGACCGCCTTCTTCCAGTCCGAACGGCGGCCCTCGAACCGGCCCATGCGCCGCGTCTTGCCCAGGTAGTTCATTACCCGCACCTCGCGCACATGGACCTTGAACAACCGCTCGACCGCATCACGCACTTCAATCTTGTTGGCCGTTGGCGCCACCTTGAACGTATACCGGGATTGCTCAACCTTGAGCCGCTCCGCCTTCTCTGTAACCACGTGGCTCAGTATGACTCGGGTAGGCTCCGTCATATCGCTCTCGCTTCAAGCTGCTTCAGGGCTGACTCGGTGAGTACAATTCGCTCGTGTGATACAACTTCGTACGTGTTTACCAGTTGCGCGGTTGTCACGGTCAAACCGGGCAGGTTCCTGCTGGCGCGTTTCAGGCTCTCGGAAGCACCACCCGTCAGCAGCAGCACCTTGCCGTCAAGGTTCAGCCCCTTGAGCACCTTGACCATTTCCCTGGTCTTCGGTTCCGGCAGTTCGAAGTCCTCGACCACCGTCACCGCATCCTCGCCCTTCCTTGCGGACAGTGCCAGTGCCAGTGCCTGTCGCCGCAGCTTCTTCGGCAACTCGTAGGAGTAATCGCGAGGCTTCGCACCCCAGGCGATACCGCCGCCCCTGAAAATCGGAGAGCGCCGCGAGCCGTGGCGCGAATGGCCGGTATGCTTCTGACGGTGCGGCTTCTTGCCCGTGCCCGAAACCTCGGCACGCGTCTTGGTGGAAGCATTGCCCTGGCGCTGGTTTGCCAGGTAACACTTCACCGACTCCCATACCAGACCCTTCTTGCCTTTCTGGTCGAACAGCGCGGCCGGCAGGTCAACCTGTCCTTTAACCGCGCCGGTGATAGTCAGCAAGTCCACGGGCTACGCCTTCTTCCGTATCAAAACCAGACTGCCACGGTGACCGGGTATCGCGCCACCCACGTAGAGTACGCCTCGCTCCGGCTCGAGCTTGACGATTGACAGGTTCCGAATGGTCACTTGTTCCACGCCATAGTGGCCCGCCTGCGTTCGCCCCTTCAACGGGCGGCCCGGAGTCGTACCCGAACCGAGCGAGCCGATTCTCCGGTGAGTCATTGAGCCGTGCGAGGCAGGGCCACCGTGCCAGCCCCAGCGCCGCACGCCCCCGGCGAAGCCGCGGCCCTTGGTGACGCCGGTCACATGCACCGCGTCGCCCAAAGCAAACACGCCCACGCCCAGCTTCTGGCCGACCTTGTAGTCGGCAATCTTGTCAACCTTGATTTCCTGCAGGGACCGGGCCGGCGGCACGCCCGCCTTCTTGTAGGAACCCAGCAGGGGCTTTGAGGACTTCCGCTTCGATACCGCGCCGAAGCCAATCTGCAGCGCCTCGTACCCGTGTCGTTCCTGTGTGCGCAACCCGACGACGACGCACTCGCCGACCTTCACCTCGGTCGCCGGCATAACCACGCCGCGCTCATCGTAAAGCTGCGCCATGTTGCCCTTCTGACCGATGAGTGCGATCATGCCGACTTGATTTCCACTTCGACGCCCGCCGGCACTTCCAGCTTCATCAGGGCATCGACCATCTCCGCCGTCGCGTTGGATATCTCGATCAGACGCTTGTGCACCCGCAATTCGAACTGCTCGCGCGACTTCTTGTCAACGTGAGGCGAACGGAGCACAGTGAAGAGCGTACGCTTGGTCGGAAGCGGCACCGGCCCGGAAACCTGGGCTCCGGTCCGCTTCGCGACGTCCACGATGTCCTTGGCGCTCTGGTCAAGGATCCGGTGGTCGTACGCCTTCAGCTTGATGCGTATCTTCTTTGCACTTCTAATCAAACTCATATCATTCTCACGTTAAAACAAAACCGTCGAGTCTAGCTCGTCTGCCTTTCCGCTTCAGCCGGTTGTAAGAGGGGCCTCTAACTTGGCCCGGTCGCCATCCTAGCGAAAGCTGGACAATATAGCCAAATAGCGTTACTTGTCAACACTTGAATTGCGCTCCTGAGCGGCTATCGGCTCGGGCTGCCGCGACTTACCCGCAGACCCCGCGGCACGCAAGGCAGTTTCCCGAGAAACAGCCCGGCACCGGTCACCGGAGCTGACCCTGCGCCTGCTGATAGGAAGCCCGAATCTGGAGGTTGTCGGGCTCGAGCCGATACGCTCGTTCGAAGATCAACGCGGCCGAGTCTGCCAACCCGGCCTGTTGATAGACCCGGCCCAGGTTGTATATCGCGCCCGCATCGTTCGGCTTCAGCTCGATTGCCAGCCGGAAGGCGCGAATCGCTTCCTCGCTTTCTCCCCGCTTGTAGCGGACAATGGCCAGGTTATTCCACGCCAGTGCGTACCTTGGCCGGAGTTCTATTGTCTTCAAGTACAGGGACTCGGCCTCGGCCAGATCGCCGCTTGATTGCAGCAGGGCGCCGAGGTTGGAATAAGCCAAGGCCATGCCCGGGTCCAGCGCAATCGCCTTCCGGTACTCGGTAATCGCACCGCCTGTGTCGCCGCGTCGGCGCAGCTCAAACGCGTAGTTGAAGTGGGCGGCCGGATACTCTGGAGCCTCAGTTGTCATCCGCCGGAACAGCGTGTAGCCATCCTTCCACACCGTCATCCGTCGGGGCAGAGCGACGAAGGCAAGCAGAGCGCAGTATCCGAACGCCAGGATGGCCGCTCCCTGCCGACCCTTCCGCCTGCCCCGGATCACCTCGCGGCCGGCATACAGGGCCAGCAACACGAACCCGATGCCCGGCACGTACAGCAGCCTGCCGATCGGGCCGAACCCGGCCAGACCGGCAAACGGCAGCAGCATCACCGCTCCCCACAACCAGGCCAGACCAGCTTCGCGTGACCCGCGCATCCGTCGAAGCGCCAGCGGCAGTGCCAGATACAGCACGCCTGCCACGGCGAACCACGTGAGTGGTCCGGCACCGGCAGCGGGCCACACGAACACGCCTTGCACCCAGGGCAGAGCAGATACGAGGAGCAGTCGTCCGAAGTTGCTCAGAGACAGCATCAGCCACGCTCCAACGTTGACCCCAACCGACATCCCGACGACACTCCCCAGCACCACGGTGCGGGCGGCAAGATACACGGCGAGCGAGACGAGCACGCCGACCAAGGCTAACCAGTCCCTGCGCCGCAATCGCTTCAGCCCCGGCGCAGACAGCCAGACTCCGGCCACCAGAGCGAACATCACCCCGGTCTCCTTGGCAAGCACCCCGACCGCGAACCCGGCCCATATCATCACGATGGCCGGCCAGTCGTGCCGCCTACGCAGTCGCAGCAAACCGAGGAGCGCTATCAACAATCCGATGGCTGCCAGCAGATCGGTGCGGCCGCTTACGTAGGTGACGCTGTCCGCGGCAAATGGATGCACCGCGCACACCATGCCTGCCACCAATAACGTCCAGTGGGAACCGAACAACTGCCAGACCACCACACCCACCAGCGCCACCACGGCGGCGTGCAACAGCACATTGACCAGATGGAAGTACCACGCGCGATGCCCGGCTATCAACTCGTCAACGCCGAGGCTGAAGTTCGACAGCGGCCGATAGTACGGGTCCTTACCCATCACGCCGGCCCCGCCGCCATGCCAGAAGGAATGCGCGAACGCCTGAAATGGAGACGACTGATTCTGCACGATGATGTCCTGGTCGTCCCAGACAAGTTGATACCTGAGGGTAGGGAGATAAACGAACACTGCGACCAGGGCGCACAGCACCACCGCGAAGGCGGGCCGCCTGAGGTTCAGCCGGCCTTGACGGGGGGCGCCGGTCACGGGATGAGAGCGGCTGCCTACTTGCCGGAGTCTCGCGGTACCTTGAACGCCACCAGTTCGGCCAGCTTCAGCAACTCGCACCTCTGGCCGCTCTTGTCGGTCCAGGCCGCGCGGTTCTCCCACTTGACCGCTCCGACGTTCGGGGCGAGCCACTGCGTCATGCTCCAGCCCGCACGGGTGCTTCTGACGGCTACCACGTAGCAGTCGGGGTAGGTGCCGGCCCGCAACTTCAGCGTTTCCTGCGCAGTGACTTCCATGACCTCGCCTTGCGCCTTGGTGTCATACCACTTCAGACCCTTAGCCAGCGGCAACGCCAAATACAGGATTTCGACGGGTGGCTTCTCCGCGCTGGTCTGCACGAGCTGGATTACGCCGTCGTCGTTCTTGAGGAAAAAAGAATAGGACGACTCGCCGGTGTCGCGCGGCGACTCAACGACCCAGCACTTACCCATTCCCGGTACGTCCTTCATTCCGTGGACAATCTCCACCACCTTCACCTGGGTCGTCTCGGTCGTATCCGTGCCCTCGATCATTCGAGTGTACACCTTCATCACCCGCTGCTGCCCGGCCTTCAGCGGAAAATAGTCCGCGGTCTCATTCCGGTCGCACGCCAGCAGCAGGGCAAACCCGAATCCGACGACCGTCAGGTTCTTCGTCATGGTACCCCAAGCCTAGGCCGAACTCTGTTCCTGTCAAGCACAGCAATAGGCTCGACTTGACAAGTGAAAAGGAGTGCCCAGAATTGTGATCAGAATGAAGGTGGCCTTGGCCGGTCTGGGCCTCTGCTTGGCGCTTGTGTCCAGGCAGGTCGTGGAGCAACCGATGAGCTTCGATTCAAGGGGCGAGTTGTACCGGCTAACCGCCGAGGCGAATGCCGGTGCCGCAGCTTTCCCGGAACTCTCCGGGTTCGACCATCTCGAGATGTGGCGAACTACCGATGGACCGGTGCTCGAGGTCTACCGCACGGACGGAAGCAGGGAACGCATGAGCATCGCCGAGTATGACCTCACCCATATCAGGCAACAGGTCGATGCCTACATGGCCCGACCCCAGCCCGTGAAACTGAACCAGGAAGGCCGAGGCAGCTTCCTCCTGCAGCAGATCCCTCTCGCCCTTGGCTGGTACGGCCCGGCGGTCCTGCTGATAACCGAACCCGGCAACTTCCAGTTGGGCGCCGCTCTCTACCTAACCACATCTTCAGCCTGCTTCTTTGTCCCGATGTACGCTATGCGGAATACCGAGATGACCCATGCCCAGGCGCACCTGAGCGTCGCCTATGGCTATCGGGGCGCCCTGTCCGGCCTGGCCATCTCCCAGATTCTCGGCCTGAACGAGGCGCGTGGTTGGGCGGGCATAGGTCTGGTAGCGAGCGTCGCCGGGCAGTTCGCGGGGTACGGCCTTGCGCGGGACGTCTCGCTGGGCCAGGCGACCCTCGTGACGACCTACACCGATTTCGGTATCGTTGACGGGCTCGGGGTAGGTGCGATCATCCGTGTCCTCTCTGGTGTCGAAAGCGAAGGTCGCATCATCTACGCCGGCGGACTCGCAGGCGAGGTAGCAGGAACGTATTGGGGCAAGATGCGGGCGCGCGATTGGGACTGCACCGAAGGGCAGGTAGTCGTGGACCGAACCGGCGGTATCCTCGGTATGGGCGTGCCGATAGCCCTCTACTACGCCTTCACGAACTTCTCAGGAAGCAGCGACGCCAACACCGTGCTGGTCTCGCTCCTAGGCATCGGCGGCAACATCGGCGGCATGTACCTAGCTGAGGGACAGATGCGGAACTCGCCGCTCACAACCGGGAACGGCTACATCGTGGCGGGCATGACC
>CAZVCQ010000175.1:0-6465 GCA_964626085.1 uncultured bacterium | reverse complement strand
AGTTCGTGGCCGTGCGTCCCAGACTACCGGTTTCCGGCCGGCCTCCTAGTCCCTATTCCCTATCGTGGGATGGTCGCGACGCTGTCGGCCGCCTCTGCCCGCCCGGCGTCTACGTCTGCCGCGCCACCGCTGCCGGCACTGCCGCGACCGGGAAGATACTGCTTACCGAGTAGGCCACGCCGCAGCGCGGGGTCTGCAGACAAGCGACATTAGCCCCGATGGGCGGCCGAAGCCGCCCATCGCTGTGTATGCGGACTAGTGCTACTTCAACACGTAGATGCTGTTCTTCTCGAAGCCTCTACAGCGTCGCTTCGACCCGCTCCTCCTGAGTCATACCGGCCAGCCGCTCGACTTCTTTGACGTCCAGCTTCAGCCCGTCGGCGACGCGGGTGCCGTACTCCTTGTCGGCCTTGAAGAACAGGGCCGCCTGGCGTAGTTGGATGCGCTTCTGGGCACCGCCCAGGTGCGCGACGATGTTGCCTACCAGATGCTCGCGCGCGGTATCATCCATGACCTTGCGGTAGAGGTTGCCGGGCTGGACGAAGTCGTCCTCGGTCTTGGGGTACGGTCGGCGGCCGATTTCACCGGAGAAGTCAAACGCCGGCTCGCCGGCTTTCGACTCCGGCGCCGGCCCGCCGAAGCTGTTGGGCCAGTAGTTCGGGCCCGGGCCCCCGTTGGCGTCGGTGCGCATCGCGCCGTCGCGCTGGTAGTTGGCCCTGGCCGCCTTCGGCGCGTTGATCGGCAACAGGTCGTAGTTCGGGCCGAGTCGGTGCAGGTGCGCGTCATGATAGAAGACCGCGCGGGCCTGGAGCATCTTGTCGGGCGCGAGCGCGAAGCCGGGCACGAGGTCGCCCGGGCTGAACGCCGATTGCTCGACCTCGGCGAAGTAGTTCTCCGGGTTCCGGTTCAGCACCATCCGTCCGACCGGGATGAGCGGATAGTCGCCGTGCGGCAGCACTTTGGTCACGTCGAACGGGTCGAACCGGTAGGTCGCGGCGTCCTTCGGCGGCATCACCTGAATCTGGACTTTCCACGCCGGGAACTCGCCGCGCTTGATGGTCTCGAACAGGTCGCGGGTGGCGTGGTCCCGGTCAGCCGCAATCATCGCCTGGGCTTCGTCGCGGGTGAGGTTATGCGCGCCCTGCTCGGTCTTGAAGTGCAGCTTCACCCACCAGTAGTCGCCCTTCTCAGTGTACCACTTGAACGCATGGCCCGAGTAGCCGTTCATGTGCCGAAACGTCTTCGGCGTGCCCCGGTCCGAGAAGAGAATCGTCACCTGGTGGATTGACTCGGGCGTGAGCGACAGGAAGTCCCAGAACATGTCCGGGTCCTTGGCGTTGGTCGCCGGGTTGCGTTTCTGGGTGTGGATGAAGTCCGGGAACTTGACCGCGTCGCGGATGAAGAAGACCGGCGTATTGTTGCCGGTCATGTTGTAGTTCCCTTCCTCGGTGTAGAACTTCACCGCGAACCCGCGCGGGTCGCGCTCGGCGTCGGCCGAGCCTTTCTCCCCGCCCACGGTCGAGAACCGCGCGAACACGTCGGTCTTCATCCCGACCTTGGACAGGAACTTCGCGCAGGTGTATTTGGTCACGTCATGGGTGACCTCGAAGTAGCCGTGGGCGCCCGTGCCCTTGGCGTGGACGACCCGTTCCGGTATCCGCTCGCGGTTGAAGTGGGACAGTTTGTCGTGCAGGTGCACGTCGGATAGAAGTGTATAGCCGGGGCTACCGACAGTCAGGCTGTTCTGGTCGTCACCCACCGGCTTTCCAAAGTTCGTGGTCAGACGTTTTGGTTCGGCCATGTAAATCTCCTTTCCACCGATTGGGTATTCATAATGATTATGAGTTATGAGCGGTTCCATTATAGCCGTGTGACCGGCTCTGTCAAACCGGAATGTATCGGTCTAGCGTCGGCAATCCGGACACAGACCGCACAACTCCAGCCGCGCGTCGCGGATGGACCAGCCGCGATAGCGTCGCGCCGGCTTGGGTAGTGCTGCCGCCAGCCGCTCAACCGGCGCGGCGGACGGCGCGACGTCGAGGATTCGGCCGCAACCGGTGCAGACGAGGTGAGCGTGGGGCGCGGTGTTGGCGTCGAACCGTACCAGCCCCCCGGAGTCGGCGAAGCTGACCAGCAGGCCGGCCTCGGTCAGCCGCTTCAGGTTCTGGTAAAGGGTGGCGATGCTGACCCGGTGCCCGCGGCGGCGGAGTGCGCGCTGGACTTCCTCGGCGCTCAGGTGGTCGTTGCTGTGGCGCAGCCGGGCGAGAATCAGACGGCTGGCCCGCGTGGCCCGCAGGCCGCGGCTGCGCAGCAACTCGATGATGGTCGGGTCAGATGGCTTCAAGAGCTTCACTATAGCCGCAAACGTCCGACGCTTCCAGCCCCGCAGGAGACCCTGAATCCGAAATAGATGGCCACGAAGTCACGAAAACGGAATGAAACGGACTTCTGGCATTCTGCACCCGTTCGTTTCGTGTGTTTCGTACTTTCGTGGCTTCAATATCGGGTCTGGGGGAAGAACGGAGGAGGATAGCTGAGGGGCGGTCAAAGCCGCCCCTCGTGATGTCAGTCGGGCTTGTGCTATTTCAGCAGTAGATGCTGTGCTTCTCGCAAACCTCGTGAAGTTGCTTCGGCCCGCGCGGCTGATTTACCTGCTTACTTGCAGCGCAGACGGGCAAGAAGTGCGCGGCCTTTCAGGACCATGAGCGAACCGAGCGCCCCGAGGATAGCGGCAGCGCCGATTCCGACCGGGCAGCCGGGCTGGCCGCAGCACGGGCAGGCCCCGCCCATCACCGCATAGGTGCCGGAGACTCCGGCCCAAAGACCGAAGAAGCGAAGTAGACCGACCAGCACCTGTGCACACCGGCCGCGCGGACGTACTGAGCTCGTGATGGGACAAGGAGGAGCGGCGAGAATCCGCCCCTCCCTGTCGGAAATGTGCTTCATTCAGCGCGGGAGTCCTGCGGTCAACGACACCGAAACGCTGCGGGCCGGCTCGGAGTAGTAGGCATTCGTCCTCGAAAGGAAGTCCTTGTATGTGTTGTTGAGCAGGTTCGTCACCCTCAGGTTCAAACCGAGGTCAAAACCGAGCCACCTGGCGAACTCCACGCCGCCGTGCAGGCTTGGCACTGCGTACCCATTGGTTGGGGTCTCGCTTGGGGCCGGCCTTGACGGGCACGCTGCCCAGACTACGTCCAGGCCCGCATTCCAGACCTGGTTCCGATACTCGGCCCCAACTGCCCCGTACAGCGGCGGAATGCTCTGGAGCGGCTCGCCCCTTGCCACATCGCTACCCTGGACGTAAGAGGCGCTGGCCGAGATGCCCAGCCGGTCGACCGGTTGCACCCATCCTTCCAACTCGCAACCAAGTAGCTCCGCCTCGCTGATGTTGAGCCAAGTGTCGACGCCCATACCTTCGATCGTATCACCGGTCGACTGCTTGTATATCAGATTGGAGACCAGGTTCCTGAACCCCGTCACCGACCAAGAGAAACGGTCGCGTTTCATGTTCAGCCCGAGGTCGAAGCTGATGCTGGTCTCAGGCTTCAGGTCAGGGTTACCGCGGTCCACCGTGGTCTGGTGCGGACCCCAGAAGAACCTCTCCAGTAAACTCGCGGACCGGAAGCCGCGGCCAACGTTAAGAGGAAGCCTCAAGCCTCCAGGCAGCTCGAACACTGCCCCGAGATTGCCGCTCCACGAGGCGTCTGCACGTTCGGTCGGAGCAACGGGGCTGTTCTCGGTTTGCCTCGACATGGCCGAGACCCAGTCATAGCGGAGACCGGCGAACAGGT
This sequence comes from uncultured bacterium, assembly GCA_964626085.1. Taxonomy (GTDB): domain Bacteria; phylum Hydrothermota; class Tepidihabitantia; order Tepidihabitantales; family Tepidihabitantaceae; genus UBA2258. The sequence continues at coordinate 2,674 of CAZVCQ010000175.1, read as the reverse complement.
CCGCGAATCCGAGGTCTGTTTCGGTCTGGGTCAGCACCCCAAAGTCCGACCTTTGGCAGTTCGGTATGACCCGGGGTGGCGAGAGCCTCGTCACGCTGCTGTCGTACCGGTTTGTGACAAACGACCTGCGTTCGGAGTTCGCAACCTGATGTCTGACGTCGGCACCGAACCGTGCACTGAAGTTCTCGCCCACAACCAGCTTTGGCAGCAACTGGCCCGAGTAGCCGTCCACGTTCATGAATATCTGCATGTCCTGCTCTAATGTATCCGGGTTTGCGTCGAACGGCTGGATGAGGTGGAAGTGGCGGTTGTGGCGCTGCCACGATAGGTTGACGTCAACATCGGGCAGAACCTCCAAGCCCGTTTTGAATGTGTTGCCCGTTCTGAGGAACTGCTGTTTCTCACCTTCGAAAACGCTGTGCCTGATTGCGGGATTCAGCGGCACTCCGACATCTGCCACGAGTAGGTGATAGACGTACTTCCCGTCGTAGCCAGGCACATTCACCCCGCCAGCGATGTCAACCTGGCTGCCATCGTAGCTGGAATTCGGTATCTCCTGCTCCGGGTCCGAGATGTTGCCTGCCTTCTTGTGCCCGTACCGGCCCTGCACGAAGCAGCGGTCGTTGCCCAATCCCAACTGGAGGTTACCCCGGGCCATATTGCCGAGCGTCGAGAAGCCTCCGAGCATCCGGCCGTCAAAGCCCAATCTGCCGGTCCTGAACGGATTGGAACTGGCCGTGATGAAGTTGACCACGCCACCTATTGCGTCGGAGCCATAGAGCACCGACCCCGGCCCGCGCACCATCTCGACCCGCTCCATCTGTTCAGGCTCAAGCAGCAGCACATGGTCGCCACCGGGCCGCAGGTCCATCATCGGAACCCCGTCCAGCAGCACCAGCACCTGTGACTCGTACATCCCGCGCACGACCGGCCTGACGATGCCCGGCCCGGTCGTGGATAACGCCACGCCGGGCTCCTGTGCGAATACCGCACTCAAACGGTCGGCGTTTCTCTGCTCCAGCACAGCGCGGCTCACGACGTTGCTTGCCAGCGGAGTTTCATACCTGTCACGGTACTCCCTGGTTGCCGTTACGGTAATGCCCTCCAGTTGAACCGGATTGGGTTTCAGGTAAATGCGTACCTCTCCATCACGGGAATCCCGGCTCGATAGGTCCATCTGGACTGGCTCGTAGCCGATGTGAGAAACCTCGATTGCTATCTTGCCGGGCTCGACCACCTCGATGGCAAAAGCGCCGGTTGGGGCACTCGCACATCCAACCGTTGTTCCCACGACGATGATGCTCGCTCCGGCCAGCGGCTTGCGCGTCGCTGCATCGTAGATAAATCCCCTCAGATCCGCTGCCGACAGCGTGCCGGCGCAGAGCGAAAGCACCGTCAACACCAGCGCAGCTACATGGTGACTCATGATTCATACTCCTGTTCTTTAGTGTCGCCATCCAGCGACCTTCACTAACCACTGCGGGCTCGACGCCCGCACGTGCTATCGTGGCTCGATTACTCAGCGGGTCCGAACAGGAGGCGCTCGTGGTGCTTCTGGGCTGGAATCATCGGTCAGGCATGGCGACTCGTAGGCTGGCGCTGGCGTTTCTTCCGCACAGACAATCTCAGGCTGTGGGGGCAGCGTGATTGCTGCAGGGGCGGCGGGCGCAGTCGCGAAGTTACATATTGGACAATCATGGTGCTCCTCGCCATCATCGTGATGGTGAGTCGCCACTGCCAGCGCCGGGGCCGCAACAACGAAGAGCGCGAAGAAGCAGACCGCGAGCTGAACAGCGGCAGAACATCGGACGCTGCCCCGGGTTGCCGGAAGCACGGCTGGATATTACACAACGGGCACCGAAAGTCAATCGGCCGGCCCTCGGATGTCAAGCTTCAGGGAAACACGAGGGGCTGCGTCCGCAGCCCCTCGATAGTTGGACGGTGCTTCGAGTCTACTTCAGCACGTAGATGTTGTGCTTCTCGCAGACGTCATGCAACTGCTTGGGCCACACGGTGACCGTCACTTCCCCGAAGTGCGCCTTGCGGAGCAGAAGCATCTGGACCCGGCCCTGGCCGATGCCGCCGCCGATGGCCAGCGGAATCTGGTCCTTCATGATCATGCTGTGGTAGGGTAGCGTGAGCCGGTCGAGCTGGCCCGACAGCTTGAGCTGTTCCTTGAGGGTCTCCTTGGTCACGCGGATACCCATTGAGGAGAGTTCGTGGCGGCGCTGGGTCAGGTGGTTCCAGGTGAGGATGTCGCCGTTCAGGCCGTGGGTGTCCTTGCCGGTCCACTGCGAGGTCGGAGTCACCCAGTCGTCGTAGTCCGCGGCCCGCATCTCGTGCGGGTACCCGTCCTTCAGGACCCAGCCGATGCCGATGATGAACACGGCCGGCGAGTAGTCCTGCAGGATTCTGGTTTCGCGCTGCTTGCGCGGCAGGTCCGGGTAGCGCTCGAGGATTTCCTCGGCGTGAATGAACGGCAGGTCCTTGGGCAGGTTCGGGAAACGCGGGTCCTTGAGCTGCGGGTACATCTGCTGCACGAAATCCTCGGCCCCGGTGATGACTCCCCAGATCTTGCGGACAATCATCTTCAGGAACTCGAGATTGCGGTCTTCCTTCGTGATGACGCGCTCCCAGTCCCACTGGTCGACGTAGGATGAGTGGTCGTGGTCGA